>NZ_JAFEVQ010000023.1:0-62949 GCF_020882855.1 Curtobacterium sp. GD1
GGCGCAGTCCGACTCGGAACGACATGGTCGACGTCGTACGACACCGGCGATGTCGTTCCAGCGCGCGCGCAACGGTTGCGTCCGCTCGGTTGCGACATGGTCGACGTCGTACGACACCGATGATGTCGCCCGTTGCGCACGCATCGGGCGTGCTTCACCCTCCACAAGCCAGGAGGTGCGGCTCGCCCTCCACAGTTCGACGCACCGCCGACACGCTCCGCGTCCACCGCCGGGAGGCTGTGCCCATGCCGTTCCGTCATCCAGTCCCCGCCGTCGCCGTCGGCGCGGTCGTGGTGCTCGTCGTGTGGCTGCCGTCCGCGGGCACCCGGCGGGCGGCCGGCGCACCGCTGGTCGAGCCCGGCCGACTCGTTGCCGGACTCGTCGCCGGCCAGATCGCGGTGGATTGGACTGTCCTGCCGCCGCTCGAGGATTCCCGCGCCGACCTCGGCCGCGCGTCGGCGGAGGCACCGTGGGTGTGGCCGACCGGCAGCCGGGTGGTCGGCCGGCCGTGGGAGGCCCCGGCGGACGACTACGCAGCGGGCCACCGCGGGATCGACGTCGGGGCACCGCTCGGGACCGTGGTGGTGGCCGTCGACGACGGGACGGTGACGTTCGCCGGGCAGGTCGCCGGACGCGGGGTCGTGACGATCGACCACGGCGGCGGGGTCCGGAGCACGGTGGACTCCGTCGCACCCAGGGTCGCGACGGGCGACACCGTGGCGCAGGGTGACGCGGTGGGCACGGTGTCGGTCGGCCACTGTCCGGCAGCGGACCCGTGCCTGCACCTCGGCGCACGGCTCGACGACCGGTACGTCGATCCGACGCCGTACCTGCCCGCGGCGGCGTGGCCGGTGCTGCTGCCCGAGTCCGCCTGGACGGGGTGAGTCCGGTCAGGCGCGGGGGTGTGCCGTGCGGTAGACCTCGCGCAGCCGTGCGGAAGAGACGTGCGTGTAGATCTGGGTCGTCCCGAGGCTGGCGTGCCCGAGCAGCTCCTGCACGGCACGGAGGTCCGCTCCCCCGTCGAGCAGGTGCGTCGCCGCCGTGTGCCGGAAGGTGTGCGGACCGCTCGGGCCCTCGCCCGGCAGGTCCTGCAGGAGCCGAGCGACGATCCGGTACGCGCCACGGACGCCGAGCCGACCACCGCGGTCACCGAGGAACAGCGCGTCCGCCGCCGGCGCGGCGTTCCGGGCACCGCCGCCCGCCGCGTGGCCGTCGCCCGCCGCGCGGCCAGCGCCCGCCTCGCCAGCGCTCGCCGCGCGGCCATCGCCCGGCGCGTGGCCGTCGCCCGCCTGCGCGCTGGCGAGCAACGCCGGGCGACCACGGTCGAGCCATGCCTCGAGCGCATCGCGTGCGGGCACCCCGAACGGCACGACGCGCTCCTTCCCGCCCTTGCCGAGCACCCGGACGGTCAGCCGGCCACGGTCGAGGTCCCGCACGTCGATGCCGACGAGTTCGCTCACCCGGATCCCCGCCGCGTACAGGAGTTCCACGACCGCGAGGTCGCGCAGCGCGCCGGGATCATCGGTCGCAGCCCGAGCGGCCAATCCGTCGAGCATCGTCCGGACCTGGTCGGACGACACCACGCGCGGGAGGTGCGACGCCCCCTTCGGCGCCCGGAGCCGCACGCCCGGGTCGGACGCGATCCACCCGGACTCGCTCGCCCACCGGGTGAACGCCCGGACCGACGACGACCGGCGAGCGATGGTGGACCGAGCAAGGCCCCGGTGGTCCGCATCCCACAGCCAGTCGCGCAGCAGCTCGAGGCCGAGGTCCGACAGCCGATCGACTCCGCGGGCGGTGGCGAACGCGACGAGCTGCTCGAGGTCGTTGGCGTAGGCGCGGACGGTCTGCTCGCTGAGTCCGCGGCCGTGGCGGGCGTGCGCGAGGAACGCGTCCACCGCCACTGCGAGCCGTTCCCCGGTGCGTTCCGTCACCCGCCCAGCGTAGGTCCGACGTCCGTCATCGACGGCACCATCCCTCGGCCAGTGCCACCACCAGCCCCTCGAGCTGCGCCAGGGCGAGGGCGTCCGCCGTGTCGTCGACGGAGAGCCCGCTCCGACGGGCGATCTCCTCCACCGGGAGCGGCCGCCGGTCGAGTGCGTCGAGCGCCCGCGTGACGTGCGGATCCGACCGGGTCCCGAGGACGAGCACCTCCGCCACCGGCGGCGCGTCGTGGACGACGACCGCGGACACCGCTGCGACCGGGTCGCGGGGCTGGACGACGATCTGCGCGGTGCCGTCGGCGATCAACCGGTGGCACCCGACCGAGGCGGCCGACGCGAAGGGTCCGGGCACGGCGAACACCGGACGACCGAGGTGCAACGCGTGGTGGGCGGTGTTGAGCGCCCCCGACCGAGCAGCGGCCTCGACGACCACCGTCGCCCCGGACAGCGCGGCGATCAGCCGGTTGCGGTGCAGGAAACGCCACCGCGTCGGCCGGGTCCCCGGTGGCGACTCGGACAGCACCCGGCCCCGTCCGAGCACCTTGCGCAGCAGGTCGTGGTTGCCCGCCGGGTAGAACTGGTCGACCCCGCCGGCGAGCACCGCCGTCGTGGGGGTCCCGGCGGCGACGGCGACCCGATGGGCCACGGCGTCGATGCCGTACGCGCCGCCGGAGACGATCTCGACGCCGTCGTCCGCCGCGACGGAGGCGATCTCCGCCGTGGCCTCGGCTCCGGCGACGGTGTTCGCCCGGCACCCGACGATCGCGAGCGCGCCGCGGCAGCCGGCTGCACCGACCGGGTCGTCCAGGTCCGAACGACTCCACAGCACGAACGGCGTGTGCGGCCCGAGGTCCTCCAACCCGCTCGGCCACTCGGGCGTGCCCGGGACGAGGAGGCGCGCGCCGACCGCCGTGGCGGACGCCATGGCCGCGACGGCGCGGTCGCCCGCTCCCCCGAGTCGCGGTCGCCACCGGTCGAACGCCGACTCGAGTGCCGCGCGGACCCGGTCGGGTCCGTCGGCGAACGACGCGTCCGTACCGACCTGCTCGAGGAGTTCGCTGGCACCGCCCACGGCCGCACGACGGACCAGCGCGAGGGACTCGTCCGGTCCGAGCGCCGCGACGAGTTCTCCCGCGACGGCGTCGCCCGGTTCGGCGAGCACGCTCCAGACGACCCGGGCGAGGGTGTCGTCGCCGGACGGCGCGGTCACAGCGCGCTCCGCAGTGTCAGCGCGCGCCGGACCTCGGCGGAGCCCGGACGCTCGACGTCGTCGAGGTCGGCCATCGTCCACGCCAACCGCATGACCCGGTCCCACCCCCGCATCGTCAGCGTGCCGAAGTCGAGTGCCCGGTCGAGGGGTGCCGTCGCGCCCGGCTCCGCGCGGCCCTCAGACCGGAGCCACGGCCCGGTGACCTCGGCGTTGCAGACCCAGCCGGTGCCGTGCAGCCGATCGGCCATCCGACGTCGGGCTGCGGCCACACGCGCTGCCGCCTCGGCCGTGGTGGGCGCGGTGCCCTCCGCCGAGCGGATCGTGCCCGTCGTCACCCGGGGCACCGCCACGCGGATGTCGATCCGGTCGAGGAGCGGGCCGGAGAGGCGTCCGAGGTACTTCCGCACCGTGCTCGGGCTGCACGAGCACAGCGGGCCGCCCCGGGTCCCCGCGTTGCCGCACGGGCAGGGGTTCGCCGCGAGCACGACCTGACACCGTGCGGGGAACTCGGCACTGCCGACGCTGCGGTGGATCGTGATCCGACCGGACTCGAGCGGCTGGCGGAGTGCGTCGAGGACCGCTCGGGGGAACTCGGTCGCCTCGTCGAGGAAGAGCACCCCGCGCGTGGCCCGCGACACGGCACCGGGGCGCAGGAGCCCCGAGCCCCCGCCGATCAGGGCCATCGCCGACGACGAGTGGTGCGGCGCTTCCCACGGCGGTCGCACGCTCCACGACTGGTTGCCGAGGCCACTGACGGAGCGGACGGCCGCGACCTCGAGCGCTGCCTCGGGGTCGAGGTCCGGCAGGAGGCCCGGCAGCCGCTCGGCGAGCATCGTCTTGCCGGCACCGGGCGGGCCGAGCAGGAACACGTGGTGCCCTCCGGCCGCGGCCGCGATGACCGCCCGGACGCCCACGGCGTTGCCGATCACGTCAGCCAGGTCGTGCACGTCCGGACGGACCTCTGCCACGGCGGGCTGCAGGACGGGGTCGGTCTCGACCGGCGGCAGGAGCGCACCGGCGGTGATCGCGCTCGCCCGGAGCGACGGTGTGCCGATCACCTCGACGCCCGGCACGATCCGGGCTTCCTCGACGTTGCCGAACGGCACGACGACCGTGTGGATGCCGGCGTCCCGCGCGGCGATCACCATCGGGATGACCCCGGGCACGGGCCGGACCCGCCCGTCGAGTCCGAGCTCGCCGATGTACGCGACGTCGCGGGAGACCTGCGGCGCGATGCTCTCGGCCCCGAGGACCGCCATGGCGATGGCGAGGTCGAACCCGGAACCACGCTTCGGGATCGACGCAGGGGTGAGGTTCACGGTGATCCGCCGTGCCGGGAGCGGACAACCGGCGACGGCGCTGGCCGACCGGACCCGCTCACGCGCTTCGCCCAGGGCCGCGTCCGGAAGACCGATGATGCTGAAGCCGGGCAGCTGGCTGGTGAGGTGCGCCTCGACCTCGATCACGCGCCCCTGGACCCCGACGAGCGCGATCGCCGACGCGCGCCCGATGTCCGTCGTCACAGCACACCCGCCACGTGCTCGACCCCGACGCGGTCACCGTCGACGTGCACGGCGACGGCATCGATGCGGATCATCCGCGCCGAGACCTCGGGATGGTCCGCGAACCATGCCGGCACGAGGCGGCGCAGTCGTGTGACCTTCGAGGCCGTGATCGCCTCGAACGGATGGCCGGTCGCGTTCCCCGACCGGGTCTTCACCTCGATGAAGCACAGCGTGCAGGACTGCCACGCGACGATGTCGATCTCCCCGCGGGCGCATCGCCAATTGCGTTCGACGACGCGGAACCCGTGGCGTTCGAGCCATTCCGCAGCCTGTTCTTCGCCGAATCGTCCGAGACTGCTGTTCCGCAGCGGTGTTCGTTCCATGTCGTTGCCTCCGCCACGACGATCCCGGGAATCGAAGCGCCATCACGTCGCACCTCGACGATTTGTGGACGGGAACCGGCGGACGACGACTTGTGGAGGACAAGGAAGGACCCCGGTCGGCCGAAGCCGTCCGGGGTCCTGCAGCAGGGGCACTCAGTGTGCGGCTGCGTACGCTTCCTGCACCTGGGTGGAGATACGCCCGCGGGTCGAGACCTTGTACCCGTTCTCCTTCGCCCATTCACGGATCTTGGCGAGCTCTTCCGAGTTGCCGCGCTTCGGCGCCGCCTTCGGAGCAGTCCCACCGGAACGGCGGCCGGAGACCTTGCGCGCAGCGGCGACGTAGTCGGAGATCGCCTCACGGAACTTGTCGACGTTGTCGTCGGTCAGGTCGATCTCGTACGACGATCCGTCGAAGGCGAATTCGACGGTCCGACCCGAGCCGGCGGTGATGGGCGTGTCGTCGAGATCGTCGACGAGTTGAACGGTGACCTTCTGTGCCATGACGTGCTCCTTGTGCAGGGGACGGGAAATCCCCTTCACATTAGCGGGCGGAATGCATTCCGGCACAATTGTCTCGGCGATTCTCAGATTCACCGAAAAGAAGTGAAGATCACTCGTCGAGCGCGAGTTCTTTCGGCAGCTCGAGTTCGCGGGAAGTGAGTTCCTCGACGTTCACGTCCTTGAACGTCAGCACCCGGACGGACTTCACGAATCGGTCGGAACGGTAGACGTCCCACACCCAGACGTCGTTCATCGTCAATTCGAAGTAGAAATCGTGTTCGGTGTCACGGCGGGCGAGTTCCACCTCGTTGGCCAGGTAGAAACGTCGCTCGGTCTCGACCACGTACCGGAACTGCGACACGACGTCGCGGTACTCGCGGTACAGGGCCAGTTCGACCTCGCGGTCGTAGTCGTCGAATTCGTCGTCATCCATCGCGCCCACAGTCTACGGCGACGGGAGCACCGACGACACACCGCGACCGACCCCACACCACAACGCGCGACCGCCCCGCAGCTCGACGCGCGACCGCCCCGCAGCCCGACGCGCGACCGAACGCGCTCAGCCCGCCAGCGCGTCCAACTCGGCGAACCCGTCCAGCGCCACGCTCGACGCCTGGTGCAACCAGCTCTTCCGGTGCAGCGCGTGCGCCCCCACCGACCGGATCGCGTCGTAGTGCGCCGTCGACCCGTACCCCTTGTTCGACGCCCACGCGTAGTGCGGCGCCTCGTCGTGCGCAGCCGCCATCAGCGCGTCACGAGCGACCTTCGCCACGACCGAGGCCGCAGCGACCGAAGCGCAGTCCCGGTCGGCCTTGACCCGCACGACGACCTCGAGCGGGTCGGACGGCAGCCGGAGCGTCACGGGGACGGCACGGGTGAGCCAGTCGAACGAGCCGTCGAGCACGACCACGGCGCCATCCAGCGAGAGGCCGTCCGCCACGAGGGCCCCGATCGCCGAGGCCCCGGCCTGGCCCAACGCCGGCACGATGCCCTGCTCGTCGACCACCGAGGCGGACGCCATCCCCACCGCGGTCCGGGTCCACCGGCGGACGACGGGGTCGAGGGCCTCGCGACGAGCGGCGGTGAGCAGCTTCGAGTCGGCGAGCCCCTGCGGCACCCGGCCGATGTCGAGCGTCACGGCAGCGACCCCGACGGCGACTGGTCCGGCGATCGCGCCGCGGCCCACCTCGTCCATCCCGATGACGGTCACCCGGCCGTCGGCCAGGAGCTTCTTCTCGAGCCGGAGCGACGGCCGGACGGCGGTCACTTCTCCCGCTCCTCCACGCCCGCGAACACCTCGGGGTGCTCGTCCAGCCAGGTCCACCGGCTCGACGGCCACGAGATGACGAAGGCACGGCCGGTCACGTCGGACAGCGGCACGAACCCCTTCGACGGGGTGTCGCCGTTGTACCGCGAGTCCTTCGAGTCGTAGCGGTTGTCGCCCATCACCCAGATGGTGCCCTTCGGCACGGTCACCGAGAAGTCGGTCCCCGAGGCGCGGGTCTCCCCCGTGGGCAGCTTGAGGTACGGCTCCTTGATCGGCACGCCGTTCACGGACATCTGCCCGAGGTCGTTGCAGCAGGACACCTTGTCGCCGGGCAGGCCGATGACGCGCTTGATGAGGTGGTCGTCGCTGTCGCCGGTGCCGAGGCCGACCTGGGTGAGGAGCCAGTCGATGGCCTTCGCCGGCTGGGTCGTCGGCGTCACGCTCGGCACCTCGGACCCGGTGAGCCACCCGCCCGGGTCCTTGAAGACGACGACGTCGCCGCGCTTGAGGGACACCACGTCGGGCACGAGCTCGTTGACGATCACCCGGTCGTTGATCTGCAGCGTGTTCTCCATCGACGCCGACGGGATGTAGAACGACCGGATCAGGAAGGTCTTGACGAGGAACGAGACGAGCAACGCCGCGATGAAGATGATGACGAGGTCGCGGAGGAAGGTGAGGACACCGTTCCGCTTCTTCTCGACACGGGGCCGGCGCCCGGTTTCGTCAGTCGTGTCCGTCATTTCCGCTCTCGTTCAACCACAGGATCCCGTCGCGGACCGCAGGAGTCCACGAAAAAGGGAAAGCCCCCCGTCGATGCACAACCGTACATGGACGAGGGGCCGACAGCGGCGTCCGGCTCGCGGACGCTCACTGTGAAGGCGATCAGGAGTCGCGCTTCTCCTTGATCTTGCGACGGGCAGCCTTGCCGCGGAGTTCGCGGAGGTAGTAGAGCTTCGCACGACGGACGTCACCCTTGGTGACGATCTCGATGTGGTCGATGATCGGCGAGTGCACCGGGAACCAGCGCTCGACGCCGACCTGGAAGCTCACCTTGCGGACCTTGAAGGTCTCGCCGAGGCCGTGACCCTGGCGTCCGATGACGACGCCCTGGAACACCTGGACACGCGAGCGCGTGCCTTCGATGATGTTGACGTGCACCTTGATGGTGTCGCCGGGGCGGAAGTCCGGGACGTCGGTGCGCAGCGACGCTGCGTCTACGTGGTCGAGGAGCTGGCTCATGATTGGGTCACTCTCTGCGGACGCACACGGGTCGCCGCGGATCGAATTCGGTAAGTGAAGGTGTGTGCCCGGTGTCGGCGACTCCCCCGTGGCAGAGTCCAGCCAGGGCACGGCTACCCATCTTGCCACAGCAACCCACGTCCGCAAAACGCGCGAGGATGGTCCCATGATCGAACTCCGCACCCCCGCCGAGCTGGACGGCCTGCGCGCCGCCGGTCGGTTCGTGGCCGACGTCCTCGACGAACTGCTCGACACCGTCGACGTCGGCGTGAACCTGCTCGACCTCGACCGGGTGGCCGCACGGATGATCGCCGACCGCGGCGCGGTGAGCTGCTACGTCGACTACCACCCCTCGTTCGGCAAGTCGCCGTTCGGCAAGAACCTCTGCACCTCGGTCAACGACGCGGCGCTGCACGGCCTGCCGTACGACCGTGTGCTCGTCGACGGCGACCTCGTGAGCCTCGACTTCGCCGCGAGCGTCGACGGCTGGGTCGCGGACTCCGCCGTCACGGTGCAGGTCGGCACCCCGCGCGAGGACGACCAGCGCCTGATCGACACCGTCGAGCGCGCGCTCACCGCGGGCATCGCCCAGTTCCGCACGGGCAACAAGCTCGGCGACGTCTCGTACGCGATCGGTCGCGTCGCGAAGGACGCCGGCTACGACGTGAACCTGCAGTTCGGCGGGCACGGCGTCGGCCGGACGATGCACGGCGACCCGCACGTCCCGAACGACGGCCGGCCCGGGCGCGGTCTGAAGCTCCAGAAGGGGCTGGTCGTGGCGATCGAGCCGTGGCTCATGCAGGGCACCGCCGACCTGTTCCAGGACGACGACGGCTGGACGCTCAAGAGCGTCGACGGCTCGCGCGCCGCGCACGTCGAGCACACCGTCGCCGTGACCGACGCCGGTCCCGAGGTCCTCACCCTGCGTCGCGCCCAGCGCGCCGACGCGACCGCCTGAGGGTCCGCAACCGGCGGCGCACCGAGCCCAGGTGGTCACGTCAGGGCCGGGAGGCGCGGTGCGGGCCGCTCCCGCGCCTCCCGTCTCGCAGTGCGCGGCCGGCGCCGAAGCCGCGAAAGCGACAGGTCACAGCCGTGCGGCGTGGTCCGTGCCGCGAGAGCGACAGACGCCCGCCAGCAGGTGGCGCACTGCTGTCGCTTTCGCGGAGCGCGCGTCCGACCGCCCGCGCGCAGCCGCCCGCGCGCAGCCGCGCAGAGCGCCAGCCGCGCGCAGCGCCAGCCGCGCGCTACGCGTCCGGCAGCAGATCCGGCCGGACGCGCCGCGTCCGCTCCACCTGCTGCTCGTGCCGCCACGCACCGACGCGGGCGTGGTGCCCACTGAGCAGCACGTCCGGCACGTCGAAGCCACGCCAGGACGCGGGCTTCGTGTACGACGGGTACTCGAGCAGCCCGTCTTCGTGGGACTCCTCGACGAGGGACTCGGGGTTGCCGACGACTCCGGGCACGAGTCGCCCGACGGCCTCGATCATCGCCATCGCAGCGACCTCGCCGCCGTTCAGCACGTAGTCGCCCAGCGAGAGCTCGACGACCGTGGCGTGCGCCGCAGCCCACTCGAAGACACGGGCGTCGATCCCCTCGTACCGCCCGCAGGCGAACACGAGGTGGTCCGACGTCGACGCGAGCGAGCGCGCGATCGACTGCGTGAACGGCGTGCCGGCGGGCGTCGGGACCACCAGGGTCGACGAGCCGTCGGGCCGGAACAGCGACTCGAGCGCCAGCGCCCACGGTTCGGGCTTCATGACCATGCCCGCTCCCCCGCCGTACGGGGTGTCGTCGACGGTGCGGTGCCGGTCGGTCGTCCACGAGCGGAGGTCGTGCACGTGCAGGTCGAGCAGGCCGCCGGAGCGGGCCTTGCCGAGCAGCGAGACGTCCAGCACGGAGAAGAACTCCGGGAAGATCGTGACGATGTCGATGCGCACGCGCGCTAGTCCGTCACGGTCTCGGGTCGGGACGTGTCCTCGGGGTCCTCGAACAGGCCCGTCGGCGGCGTCACGGTGACGGTGCCGGCGGCGATGTCCACCGCGGGCACGATCGCCGAGACGAACGGCACGAGGACCTCGCCCCGCGACGGGGTGTCGATGGCGAGGAGGTCCTGCGCCGGCAGGTGGTCGACCCGCGCGACGGTACCGACCTCGACGCCGTCGCGGAGGACCGTCAGCCCGACGAGCTGGTGGTCGTACCAGGCGTCGTCCTCACCGGTCTCGGCGTCGGCGTCCTGCTCGACCCAGAGGATCGCCCGCGCGAGCGTCTCGGCTGCGGTGCGGTCCCCGATGCCCTCGAAGAAGGCGACCGGGTGGCCGTTGTACCAGCGGAGCTCGTCGAGCGCGATGGTCTTGCCGGCCCAGGGCGAGTCGTCCGGGACCTGGAGCGTGAACACGGCTCCGGGCGTGAACCGACGATCCGGGTCGTCGGTGTAGAGCTCGAGCTTGATGCCGCCCTTGAGCCCGTGCGCCTTCGTGATGCGACCCACCCGGAGCTGGGTCGTCTCCCTAGGAATCGGTGTCGACCACGTCGACACGCACCCGCTTGCCGTCGGCGAGAGCCGAGACGAGGGTGCGCAGCGCCTTTGCGGTCCGTCCGGCGCGACCGATCACGCGGCCGAGGTCCTCGGGGTGCACACGCACCTCGAGGACCTCGCCCCGCGCGGAGGTGGAACTGGCGACGCGCACGTCGTCAGGGTGATCGACGATCCCCTTGACGAGGTGCGTCAGCGCGGATTCGAGCAAGGAATTACGCCTCGGTCGTCTCTGCGGTCTCGTCGGCCGACTCGGCCGGAGCGGCGGCGGGGGCCGTCTTCTCCGACTTCGGCTTGAGGACGGCCTTCTTGGAGGAGTCCACGACGAACGCCTGCTTGGGCTCGGCGACCTTGACCTTGGACTCGGTGTCCTTCTCGCCCTTGAACTTGGCCCAGTCGCCGGTCAGCTTGAGGAGGGCCGCGACCTGCTCGGTCGGCTGCGCGCCGACGCCGAGCCAGTAGAGCGCACGCTCGGACTCGATCTTGATGACCGAGGGCTCCTCGGTCGGGTGGTACTGACCGATCTCCTCGATGACGCGACCGTCGCGCTTGGTGCGCGAGTCGGCGACGACGATGCGGTAGTACGGCGCCCGGATCTTACCGAGACGCTTGAGACGGATCTTGACAGCCACAAATGCTCCTGTTGCGTGTTGTTGTGGTTGAACCGGACCGCGGGCGTGGGGGCACACACGGTGGAAGCTCGATGAGACCGTGATCCGCTGGATAGAGGGTCGAGCGGACACGATTCGACCGTTCATTCTTGCAGGTTTCCGAGCGAGAAGCGAGTCGGGACGCGCCGTCAGGGTGCGAGTCGTCGAACCGCTTCGAGCGCTTCGGACGTGGCACGCACCGCGTCGACGCTCCGGGCGTCGCGTGCGCCGCCCACGACGGCGTACGGTACCCCGGCTGCCAGGAGGCTCGGCTCGAGTCCGTCGGACGGCCCTGCGCCCGCCTCGGCATCCGTTCCGAGCGCCCGCTCCTGCCCGGCGCAGACCACCACGGTGTCCGCGGGGACGCCGCGCTCCTCGCCGTGCTCGTCGCGGATCCAGAGCACCCCGGGCTCGATGCGGAGGTACTCCTGCACGCCGCCGACCAGGTGCACGCCGGCGTCCCGGAGCCGGCCGATCGCCACCCAGCGGGAGGTGATGCCGATGCCCTGCCCGAACTTGCCCGAGCGACGGAGGACGGTGACGTCGCCGCCGGGTCGGAGCGTGCGGGTCGCCACGGGGAGCCGCTGCGGCACGTCCCCCACGACGGTGTCGGCGACGTCGAGGTCCCAGCGGACGCCGAACTCGGTGGCACGCCGGGCCTCGTCGGGCGACTCGACGAGGAACGCCGCCGTGTCGACGCCGATCCCACCGCCGCCGATGATCGCGACGGTCCCGGCGGGGACGCCCTCGCGGAGCGCCAGCTCGTAGGACCGGACGTGCGGCAGGTCGGCACCGGGGACGTCGATCGTCCGGGGCACGACACCGGGGGCGAGCACCACGGCCTCGCTCGCGGTGAGGTCCGCGGCCGTGGCGGCCCGACCGAGGTGGATCGTCGCGCCGCGGTCCTCGAGCTCGGCGCGGGCGGCGCGGACCGTCGCCGCGTAGTCCTCCTTGCCGGGCACCAGCGCGGCGAGGTCGAACTGTCCGCCCAGCCGGTCGGACGCCTCCCAGAGGGTCACGGTGTGGCCGCGACGCGCGGCGTCGACCGCGGCGGCGAGCCCGGCCGGGCCACCACCGACGACGTCGACGCGCTTCGGGTCGGTCGTCGGACGGGCGGGGAACGCGACCTCGCGGGCCGCGCGCGGGTTGACCAGGCACGACACGGGCTGGCCGACGATCGAGCGGTCGAGGCAGGCCTGGTTGCAGCCGATGCAGGTGTTGACGAGGTCGAAGGCGCCGGCGAGCGACCGGTTCACGATCGCGGGGTCGGCGAGGAACGGGCGCGCGAGGGCGACCGCGTCCAGGAGCCCGTCGGCCAGCACGGCCTCACCGTCGCGCAGGTCCGTCATCCGGTTCGACGCGATGACCTTCACGTCCGGGTACGCCGAAGCGCGGACGACGCCGGCGATGCGGGCGGCGTACGCGAGCCACGCGCCGTGCGGCACCGCGGCCTGCACGGTCGGCGTGCGGGACTCGTGCCAGCCGATGCCGACCGAGATCCCGTCGAGGCCGAGGGGCAGCAGCTCGTGCACGAGCGCGTCGACGTCGTCGTCGGTCGACGAGCCGGGCATCAGGTCGGCGCCGGAGAGCCGGATCGTCACGGCGAGGTCCGGTACCGCCCTGCGGACGGCGTCGACGACCGCCACCGTGAACCGACGACGCCGGACCGCGTCCCCGCCCCACTCGTCGTCGCGCAGGTTCGTCAGCGGCGACTGGAACTGGTTGATGAGGTAGCCCTCGGACGCCATGATCTCGACGCCGTCGAAGCCGATGTCCCGCGCGGACCGGGCGGCGTCCGCGAAGTCCTCGATGGTCCGCTCGATCTCGGCGGCGGTCAGCTCGACCGGCACCACGCCACGGGCAGCCGCCCACGGCAACGCGGACGGGGCCACCACGCGCTGGGGTTCCCCGTGCCGGTCGACCATGCCGGACGCGAGCGCGTACCGCCCGGCGTGGAAGAGCTGCGCGAGGATCACCGAACCGGCGTCGTGCACGGCGTCGACCGCGGTACGGAAGCGCTCGTCCGCTCCCCCGACGCCGAACACGGCGAAGTCCGGGCCACCACGGGCCTCGTCGCTCACCGCGATGCCGCCGGTGATGATGCACGCGGCACCGCCCGCGGCGCGCTCACGGTAGAACGCCGCCATGCCGGCCCCGCCGTCGTCGTGCACCTCGAGCCCGGTGTGCATCGACCCCATGACCACCCGGTTCGGCAGGGTCAGGGGGCCGAGCGTCCACGGCGAGGAGACGACGGCGAGGTCGGGCATGGCGACGGTGCTCATGCGCCTACTCTGCCGTGTCGGCAGCCGAGTCGGCAGCAGCGTCGGCCGGCGGCAGGACCGCGTCGCGCAGCGGGGACGTCGTGTCCGCCCAGAACGGCGGGGCGATCACGGTCAGGCCGCCGTCGACCGACAGCACCTGGCCCGTGATGTAGCCGGCCTTGTCGGAGAGCAGGAAGTCCACCGCGTCGGCCATGTCGTCGGCGGTGCCGGGACGCTGCAGCGGGAGCTTCTCGAACACGGTGTCGATCGGCGCCTGACCGGGCACCTTCGTGTAGAAGTACTCGAGCGAGTCGGTGTCGATGAGCCCGCCGTTGACCGCGTTCACGGTGATCTGACGGGGCCCGAACTCGACCGCCATGTACTTCATGTACGACTCGCTCATGGCCTTCGCGGCACCGAGCGCGGCGTACGTCGGGAACGCGCGGAGCGACCCGTACGAGGTGACCACCACGATGCGGCCGCCCCTGTCCATGAGCTGCGCGGCACGCTGCGCACCGAGGACGAACGAGCGGGCGTTCGTGGCGTAGCTGCGGTCGAGGTGGTGCAGCTTGAGGTCCGCGACGGGCTTGAAGGCGCTCGCGGCGGCGTTCGCGACGAAGTAGTCCAGACGTCCGTACGTGTCGCGGACGAGGTCGAACAGCGCGTCGATCGACTCGGGCTGCTCGATGTCGACCTGCGCCGTGATCCCGTCGCCGCCCGCGGCCTTGACGTCGGCGAGCGACTCCTCGGCCAGGTCGGCGTTGCCCTTGTAGGTCACGACGACGGTGACGCCGCGCTGGCCGAGCTTCTGCGCGAGCAGGCGGCCGATGCCGCGGGAGGCACCCGTGATGAGGGCGATGGGAGCAGTGGTTGCAGCCAATGTGTTCCTTGCGTTGTCAGGGCCTGGAGGCGCGGTGCGGGCCCGCACCGCGCCTCCAGGCCATGGAGTGGTTGCGGGTCAGAACCCGGCCTGGCCGGTCACGACGGCGCGGCCGACGACCAGCTTCTGGATCTCGTTGGTGCCCTCTTCGAAGCGCTGCGCGCGCGCGTCGCGGTAGACGCGCTCGATGGCGTTGCGCTTCCAGTAGCCCTGGCCGCCGTGCACCTGCAGTGCCTTGTCGGTGACGCGGGCGAGCATGTCGACGGCGACCATCTTCGAGGCGCTGGACAGCGTGCCGGCGTCCGGACGGCCCTCCTCGTAGGCGCGGGCCGCCTCGAGGACGAGGGCGCGCGCGGCGGCGATGTCGGCGTAGTTCTCCGCGACGTAGAACTGGATCGCCTGCCGGCTGGAGAGCTTCTTGCCGAACGTCTCGCGCTTGTTCGCGTACTCGACGGCGAGCTCGTTCGCACGCTCGGCGAGGCCGACGGCGCTCATCGCGACGGACACGCGACTCGGCAGCAGGAAGCCGCCGAGTGCGACCTCGAGGCCCTGGCCCTCCTCGCCCAGACGGGCGGACGCCGGGATCGGGGTCTCGGTGAAGCGGAGGATCGCGTGGTCGGTGCCACGGATGCCCATGGTGTCGGAGTCGTCGATCACCTCGGCGCCGGGCAGGCCGGAGTTCGGCATGAGGAACGCGACGGTGCCGTCCTGGCCCGTGGTGCCCTCGAGGCGCGCGGCGATGAGCCAGTAGTCGGCCTTCACGCCGAACGTGATGAGGTGCTTCTCGCCGTTCATCACGTAGGTGTCGCCCTCGCGGCGGACGGTCGTGCGGATGTCGGCACCCGTGCCCGCGGTCGCCTCGGTCAGCGTGAACGCGACGAGCTTGTCACCGGCGACGCTCGGCTTCACGACCTCGTCGAGCTGCTCCGACGTCGCGTACGGCTGCATGGCGCGCCAGGTGCCGTTGATGACGTGCACGAGCATGCGGATCGACGCGTGCGAGCGCGACACGATCTCCATGATCTCGAGGTAGCGCGAGAACGGGATGCCCCGTCCGCCGAGCTCGGCCGGGGCGGCGAGCGACAGCCACCCCTTGTCCTTGAGCTCCTGGAACAGCTCGGGCGCGACCTGGCCGGTGCGCTCGATCTCCTCCGCCCACTCCTCGCCGCGACCGCGGACCCACTCGGTCACCTCGGCCTTGAGCTCCTGGAAGGCGGCCTCGGTCTGCGGCTCCATGACCATCGTCATCTGTCAGTTCTCCTTCGTCGCGACGAGCGCGGCTGCCTGCTCGCGCAGGACGTTCTTCTGGACCTTGCCGACCGCGTTGCGCGGCAGCTCGGCGATGTACTCGAGACGCTCAGGCCAGTAGTACTTGCTCACGCCGGCCTTGTCGAGCGCGCGCTGCATCGCGGCGAAGTCGAGCTGCTCCGCACCGGCCGCCGGCACGACGAACGCGCAGGCGCGCTCCCCGAGGCGGGCGTCCGGCATCGCGACGATCGCCACGTCGGTGACGAGCGGGTGCTGGTAGAGCAGGTTCTCGATCTCGACGACCGGGATCTTCTCACCACCGCGGTTGATGACGTCCTTGACGCGGCCCGTGATGGACAGGAAGCCCTTGGCATCGACCTTCGCGAGGTCACCGGTCTTGTACCAGCCGTCCTCGGTGAAGACGTCGTCGGTGAGGTCCTGCCGGTCGAGGTACCCGTCGAACATCGTCGGCGAGTGCAGCTCGAAGTTGCCCTCGGTGTCCGCCGGCAGCTCGTGCCCCTCGTCGTCGACGATGCGGATCCGGATGCCGGGCAGCGCGCGACCGTCGTGACCGTAGGCGTCCGCCGGGTCGTCGGTCGGGCTGGAGAGCGCCCCGAGGCAGGTCTCGCTCGTACCGAACGCGCCGAGGATCGCGGTGCCGAGGACCGTCGCGGCACGCTGGGCCAGTGCACGGGGCACCGCGGCGCCCGTCGGCACGAAGATCCGGAGGGACTCGGGCTGTCCGGCCCCGGCCTCGACGAGGTCGACGAGGTCGGTCAGGAACGGCGTCGCGCACTGCACGAACGTGGCCTTCGCGGCACCGAACGCCTGCTCGAGCGCGACGGTGCCGTCCCACACGGGCTGGATGACCTGCGGTGCGCCGAGCCGGAAGGCCAGGAGCATGCCGTACAGGAACCCGGTCTGGTGGGCGAGCGGCGACGGGATGTAGATCCGGTCCTCGCTCGTCAGGCCGGACTGCGCGACGTGCATCGCGGTCGCCAGGCCGAGCGTCCGGTGCGGGTGCTGCACGCCCTTCGGCTCGCCGGTGGTGCCGGAGGTGAAGAGCAGCTGGCAGACGTCGTCCGGGCCGGGCGCGTGGGACAGGATCTGGTCGACGTCCACCTGGACCGAGTCGAGCGCGGTGTCGAAGTAGCGCCAGTTCCACTCGCTCGCGGCGACGCGGTCGGCGGCGTCGGCGGGCAGCGGCGGCTGGTTCGTCGGGCTGTCCGCCTGCCCGCGTGCCTCGGAGCGGAGCACGACCACGTGCTCGACCGACAGGCGGCGCTTCTGGGCCTTCGCCTCGTCGATGACCTCGAGCAGTTCGAGCGCCGGGCGACGCTTCCGGAAGACGTTCGGCAGGAAGACCACGCGGGCGCGGGACCGGGCCAGCGTCATCGTGGTCTCGCGGGGACCGAACACGGGCATGATCGGCGTCGCGACGGCACCGATCTGGATCGCACCGAGGGTGATCGCGACGAACTCGCGCCAGTTCGGCAGCTGCATCGCCACGGACTCGCCCGTGCGGACACCGAGCTCGAGGAGCAGGGCGGAGACCTTGTCGGCCTCGTCCTGCAGCTCGCGCCACGTCGTGTTCACCGGCTCGGGGCCGCCGACCTCGATCACGGCGAGGCCGTCCGGGTCCTGCTGGGAGAGTGCGCGGACCTTCTCGCTGAGGACGAGCGGGTCGGCGTCGACGCCGGCGAGCTCGGGCAGCGCGCTCGTCACCGTCTCCTGCTCATCCCCCAGGTCCGTGCTCTCCGCAGCGGCCTCGGCGGCGTCGATCCGGTCGTCGCGGGCGATCTGCGCCTCGGCGCCGTCGCCGACCTCCATGTCGAGGCCGACCGAGTTCATCGCCTCGAGGAACGTCGGGTAGGAGATCCGGTAGGCACGCGGGTAGGTGAGGGCGGAGACGCCGTCGGCCTTCGACGCGGCGACGGCCAGCGACATCAGCACGCGGTGGTCGTTGAACGAGGACATCGGCGACCCGTGCAGGTCACCCGGACGGACACCGGTGACGCGCAGCTCGTCGGCGCCCTGCTCGGCGCGGCCGCCCAGTCGGTTGAGCTGGAGCATCGCCGCGACGCGGTCGGACTCCTTCAAGCGGATGTGCGCGACGTTCCAGAGCCGGGTCGTGCCCTCGGCGAAGGTCGCCATCGTGGACAGGATCGGCAGCAGGTCCGGGATCGGCTGGCAGTCGATGTCGAGGGGGCGCAGCGGGGAGCCGTCGTGCTCGATGCGCACGAAGCCGGTCTCCTCGTCGATCCGCATCGGGACCCCCATCGCCGTGGCGAGGTCGAGGAACTCGCTCTCCGGGTGGTCGGTCTCGGCGGTGGTGAACGCCGTCATGCCGCGGAGCAGCACGTTCGACTCGCGGATGCCGGCTGCGGCGATGCCGAACGCGGCCGAGCCGATGTCCGGCGGGATCACGTAGTCGTGCGGGGTGGCCTGCTGGTTCGCCGGGATCCGGTACTCGAGCCAGTCGTCGGACACCTCGACCGTGAGGCCGAACTGGCGCATCATGCGCACGGTCAGCTCGACGTACGGCTGCTCGTTGAGCCGTCCGCCGGTGATGTGGATCCGGGTCTCCTCCTCCGCGAAGGGCGCGACGAGGAGCAGGCCGGAGATCCACTGCGACAGGGTGCCGGCGATCTGGACGTCGCCGCCGCGCGGACGCTTCGGCTGCACGGTGACCGGCGGGCAGTCGTTCGTGGCCTCGAGCTCGATGCCCATCTGGGTGAGCGAGGTGAGCAGGGCCTTGATCGGGCGGCGCTGGAAGTACTTCATGCCCGAGAGGGTCATCGGCTTGTCCGCCAGCGACGCGAGCCCCGTCATGAAGTAGAGCGTGGTGCCCGAGGAGCCCATGTTGAGGAGCCCGTCGGCGCCCCGGGAGCCGTGGTCGACGACGTCGGTGGCCTCGTACCGACCGCCGAGGCCGGTGACGTGGTACTCGTTCCCGCGACGCTTGACGTCGACGCCGAGGGCACGGAGCGTGCCCACGGTCCACTCGACCTGCCGGGTCGCACTGATGCCGGAGACGATGCTCGTCCCCTTCGCCAGCGACGCGAGCACCAGCGCGCGGTGCGCGTGGTACTTCGAGACCGGGATGTCGAGTTCTCCGACGAGCGGTGCGTTCGTCCCGCGCACGACCAGCTGCATGCCTACCTCTTCCCTGTTGAGCGTTACTACGGTACGCCCGGTGTGGATCGTCTGTGAATCGGATCCGCACGACCGGGAGTGCGGTTCCTTGTGCGTGTCCGACAAGGAGCCGGGCAGGATGTACAGCATGGACATCCGTTTCACCGAGTCCCGCCCGTCGACCATCGGCGTCGAGTGGGAGCTCCCCCTGGTCGACCGGGACACCGGCGACCTGACCCCGCGTGCCCCCGCCGTCATCCAGGCGGTGCAGCAGCGGCTCGGTGACCACGACCGGGTGACCGAGGAGCTCCTGACGAACACGGTCGAGGTCGTCACCGGCGTCCACTCGCGGGTGAGCGGTGCCACGAGCGAGCTGTCCGGCATCATCGGCGAGGTCGTCGACGCCGCCGAACCCCTCGACGCGCAGGTCATGTGCGCCGGCACCCACCCCTTCGCCGTGTGGGACCAGCAGGAGATCACACCGGACAGCGAGCACTACACGACCCTCATCGACCGCACCCGGTGGTGGGGCCGTCAGATGCTCATCTGGGGCGTCCATGTCCACGTCGGCATCGACGACCGTGACAAGGCGCTGCCGATCCTCGGCGCGATGCTCGCGTACGTGCCGCACCTGCAGGCCTTCACCGCCTCGAGCCCGTTCTGGGCCGGCACCGACACCGGGTACGCCTCGAACCGCGCCCTGATGTTCCAGCAGCTGCCGACCGGTGGCCTGCCGCCGGCACTCGGCGCGTGGGCGAACTTCGAGGAGGTCGTCGACGACCTCACCCGCACCGGCGTCATCGAGGGCGTCAAGGATCTCCGCTGGGACATCCGCCCGTCGCCCGGCTGGGGCACCCTCGAGAACCGCGTCTCCGACGGCATCTCGACCCTGCACGAGGTCGGGGCCGTGACCGCGCTCGTCCAGTGCCTCGTCACCGACATGTCCGACCGCCTCGACGCCGGCGAGACCCTGCCGACCATGCAGCCCTGGTTCGTCCGCGAGAACAAGTGGCGCGCAGCCCGGTACGGCATGGAGGCCGAGATCATCACGAACGCCGCCGGCGACGAGCGTCTCGTGACCGACGAGGTACACGACCTCGTACAGCGGCTCGATCCGGTGGCGGAGCGTCTCGGGTGCCAGCAGGAGCTGCACCACCTCGACACGATGATCGCGGACGGCGCCTCCTACCAGCGACAGTTGCAGGTCGCGCAGGAGAACAGCGGAGACCTCCGCGCCGTCGTCCGGCACCTGGTCACCGAGCTGCGCGACTCGCTCTGACCGTCACCGTCCGACGGACTGGAGGCGCGGTGCCGGCCGGCACCGCGCCTCCAGTCAGTCAACTGGTTGCGATCGCGAGCCGCGTCAGCGACCCAGGAACTTCTGCAGCGACGCGAGCTCTTCCTCGGTCGGCGCCTTGCCGCCCTTGCCGCCGCCGAGCCCGAGACCGGACCCCTTCGGCGCCTGCTGCGGCGCCGCGGCCGCACCCGCGGCGAGCGCCGCACGCTTCGCCGGGTTGCCGACCTTGGACTTCTTCTTGCCGCCCTGCTGCTGCTTCTTGCCGCCGTGCATGCCGGGGATCGGCCCCATGCCGGGCATCTGCGGGACCCCACCGCGCGCGACGGTCTTCATCATCTTCGCGGCCTGCTCGAACCGGTTCACGAGGGCGTTGACCTCGGTCACGGTGGAGCCGGCACCCTTGGCGATGCGGAGGCGGCGGGAGCCGTTGAGGAGCTTCGGCAGCTCGCGCTCCTGCGGGGTCATCGACTGGATGATCGCCTCGGTGCGGACGATCTCGCGCTCGTCGAAGTTGTCGAGCGCCTCGCGCATGCCCTTGGCGCCGGGGAGCATGCCGAGCATGCCCTTGATCGAGCCGGCCTTGCGGAGCTGCTGCATCTGCTCGAGGAAGTCGTTGAGCGTGAACGAGTCGCTCGCGATCTTCTCGGCGACCTTGCGCGCTTCTTCCTCGTCGAAGGCACCCTGCGCCTGCTCGATGAGGGAGAGGATGTCGCCGAGGTCGAGGATGCGGCTCGCCATGCGGTCCGGGTGGAACGGCTCGAAGTCGTCGAGCCCCTCGCCCGTGGAGGCGAACATGATCGGACGGCCGGTCACGCTGGCGACCGACAGGGCCGCACCACCGCGGGCGTCGCCGTCGAGCTTCGAGAGGACGACGCCGGTGAAGTCGACGCCTTCCTGGAAGGCACGGGCGGTGTTGACCGCGTCCTGACCGATCATCGCGTCGATGACGAAGAGGACCTCGTCGGGGTCGACGGCCTTGCGGATGTTCGCGGCCTGCTTCATGAGCTCGGCGTCGACGCCGAGACGACCGGCGGTGTCCACGATGACGGTGTCGTACTGCTGGTCGACCGCGGCCTTGATGGCGTTCTTCGCGACCTTGACCGGGTCGCCGACGCCGTTGCCGGGCTCCGGCGCGAAGACGTGCACGCCGGCCTGTTCGCCGACGACCTGCAGCTGCTGCACGGCGTTCGGACGCTGGAGGTCCGCCGCGACGAGCATCGGCGTGTGGCCGTCCTTCTTGAGCCACTTGCCGAGCTTGCCGGCGAGCGTGGTCTTGCCGGCGCCCTGGAGGCCCGCGAGCATGATGACCGTCGGGGGCCGCTTCGCGAACTCGAGACGCCGCTGCTGGCCGCCGAGGATGCCGACGAGTTCCTCGTTGACGATCTGGACGACCTGCTGCGCCGGGTTGAGCGCGCGGTTGACCTCGTCGGAGAGGGCCCGCTCGCGGACGGCTGCGGTGAACGCCTTGACGACCTCGAGCGCGACGTCGGCGTCGAGGAGCGCCCGCCGGATCTCGCGGACGGTGCCGTCGACGTCGGACGGAGTCAGCCGACCCTTGCTCCGCAGGTTGCGGAAGGTCTCGGTCAGCCGATCGGAGAGTGAACCGAATTGCGCCATGATCCGTCGATTCTACAAGGCCCCGCCCGGACGCTCTCGCCCGTTCACCGCAGGAGGACGCCCTCGGCCAGTTCCACCGTCGTGCCGAGCCCGAGATCGACCACCACCGGAGCCGACGACGGGGCCCGGTCGAGCGTCGGGAACCACTGCCGACCGGACGACACCAGGATGAGCAGCCCGTCGACGTCGCCGACGGGGGCGAAGTCGGGCCCCGCCGGGTCGGCGTAGGGGTCGAGTCCGTGCTGGCGGAGGGCCTCGACCGCCCCGGGGACGTCGGGGACGGCGATGCCGACCTCACTGACCGACACGAGCAGCGGGGCGAGCGGCGCGGGGTGCCCGTCGGCCGGCGCGGCCTGTCCCTCGGCCGGCGCGGCCCGCCCGGCGGCCGGCGCGGCGTCGCCGTCGGGGAGCTCCCTCCGCTCGATGAGCTCGAGCAGCTGCCGGTCGGGCCCCTCGAAGTACACCGACCGCGAGTCCCACCCCGCCGGCCCCTCGAACTCGTCGACACCGTCCGCCCCGAGTACTGTCGCGACCTCGGCCACCCGGCGCTTCGCGTCCGCGAACGTCCCGGTCGGGATCGTGAACGCGAGGTGGTGCGCCCCGGTCATCCCGTCGAGCACCCGGAAGACGAGCTGCGACGACCCGACGGTGACCCGGACCGAGTCGTCGTCGGCGAGCACCGCGCACCCGAGTTGCTCGTAGCAGCGGGCGGTGTCGTCGAGGGAGCGGGTGGCGAGCTGGATCTGGCGGATGTGCATGGCCCCACCCGACACCCTCAACCGCGCTTCAGGTCAAGGCCCGGACTACTGTCCGACGCATGCACCTCCGGGAGATCGACCTCGGCGGCTGGGCCCGTGCCGCTGCCGTCGCACTGCTCTGCGGGTTCGCCGCCGCCGTGTTCGCGTCACGGTTCGCGATCCCGGTGTCGACCGTCGTGGCCGTCGGCATCGGCGCAGGGTTGCTCGTGACCGTCCTCGTCGTCGTCGCCTGGGCCACCATCGGCGGGTACGCGACCCAGCGGGCGCTGCGGGAGTGGGTTCGAGGGGGTCCGGAGCCGGTCGGCGTCCCCACCCGACGGCGGGTCCGGTGGCTCGCGCACTTCATCGACCGGACCAGCTGGTTCGCGTGGCTCGCCGCGGTCCTGGCCGTCCTGTTCCTCGCACCGGCCGTCTCGCAACTGGCCGGTGCGAGCGACTGGCAGGACGTCGTGCTCGCGCTCTTCCCCGGGGTGCTGTGGGCGGGCATCGCGGTGCACGTCTTCGCGGTCGAACGACGCCACCTGCCACGGGCTCGTGCGCTGTACGAGGAGGAGCTCCGCACGGCAACGTGGCAGGACGTCCGCGTGCCGTGACCTCCGGAAACCCGTCGATGCCGTTGTTGGACGGAGTACAGAAACTGTCGTAGCCTGGCGCGCATGCCGGAACTCGACATCGTGCGCCCGTCCGGGTTGCTGGACCACGCCGAGGGACTCGCACTGCAGCGGGCCCTCCACGCCGACGTCGTCGCCGGCCGCTCACCCGGGGCCGTCGTCCTGTGCGAGCACCCGTCCGTGTACACCGCCGGGCGTCGCACCGAACCGTCCGACCTGCCGACGGACGGCTCCCCCGTGGTCGACGTCGACCGCGGCGGACGGATCACCTGGCACGGACCGGGGCAGCTCGTCGCCTACCCGATCGTCCGGCTGGCCGAGCCGCTCGACGTCGTCGCCTGGGTGCGGGATCTCGAGCAGGTCATCGTCGACGCGGCGGCCGCCGTGGGTGTGCTCGCCGAGCGGGTCCCGGGACGCAGCGGCGCCTGGGTCCCCGGCCCGGCCGGTGCCCCGCACGCCAAGGTCGGCGCGATCGGCCTGCACGTCGCCGAGGGGGTGACGAGCCACGGCCTCGCGATCAACTGCACGAACAGCCTCGACGCCTACGCCGCGATCGTGCCGTGCGGGATCAGCGACGCGGGGGTGACGACCCTCAGCCGCGCAGCCGGTCGCACCGTGACGGTCGACGAGATCGTCCCCGTGGTGCTCGACCGCCTCCGCGCCGCCAAGCAGGGCATGCACTCCGGACACCGGATCAGCAGCGCCACGAGCACGCCCGCCACCACGTCCGCACGACAGGAGACCCTCGTATGACCCTCGCCCCTGAAGGCCGCCGGATGCTCCGCGTCGAGGCCCGCAACGCCGAGACCCCGATCGAGACCAAGCCGGCGTGGATCAAGACCCGCGCCACCCAGGGCCCGGAGTTCCGCGAGCTGTCCGGCCTCGTGCGGAGCAAGCAGCTGCACACCGTCTGCCAGGAGGCCGGCTGCCCGAACATCTTCGAGTGCTGGGAGGACCGCGAGGCCACCTTCCTCATCGGCGGCTCGCAGTGCACGCGCCGCTGCGACTTCTGCCAGATCGACACCGGCAAGCCCGAGCCGCTCGACCGCGACGAGCCCCGCCGGGTCGCGGACTCCGTCGCCGAGATGGGCCTGAAGTACGCCACGGTCACCGGGGTCGCCCGCGACGACCTGCCCGACGGCGGCGCCTGGCTCTACGCGGAGACGATCCGCCAGATCCACGAGCACTCCCCCGGTACCGGTGTCGAGATCCTCGTGCCCGACTTCAACGGCCGCCCGGACCAGCTCGGACAGGTGTTCGCCGCGCGCCCCGAGGTCTTCGCCCACAACGTCGAGACCGTGCCGCGCATCTTCAAGCGCATCCGCCCGGCGTTCACCTTCGAGCGCTCCCTCGACGTCATCACGCAGGGACGCGACGCGGGGCTCGTCACGAAGTCGAACCTGATCCTCGGCATGGGCGAGGAGCGCATCGAGATCGAGGACGCCCTGCAGCGGTTGTACGACGCCGGCACGGACATCGTCACGCTGACGCAGTACCTCCGCCCGTCGCCGCGGCACCTGCCGGTCGCGCGATGGGTCGCACCCGAGGAGTTCGTCGCCCTGCGCGAGGTCGCCGAGGAGATGGGCTTCGCCGGGGTCCTCGCCGGGCCGCTGGTCCGGTCGTCCTACCGGGCCGGGCGCCTCTGGGCGCGTGCCACGGTCGCCCGCGGCGGCACGGTGCCGGAGCACCTGTCGCACCTGCTCGACGCGACGCCGGGTCGCCAGGCCGTCTGAGCGGTGGGACCGGACGGACGACGGACGGGAGGCGCGGTGCCAGCTGGCACCGCGCCTCCCGTTCCGCGCATGCGTCCGTGACGGACGCGTCGGTCGCTACGCGCGACCGCGGATGCTCCTGAGCAGCCAGCCGATGACGGCCAGGATGATGAGGACGATCCCGACCCACAGCAGGAACTTCAGGGCACCGACGAAGATGCCGCTGAAGAGCAGGACGAGGCCGACGATGATCGCGATGATCAGCAGAGCGGGCATGTGAGGGCTCCTTCCGTGTACCTGGACGATCCCTGTACTGCGCAGACGGTACCCGGAATCAGCCCACGAGGTTCTGCACGAACACGTGCGGGGTGAAACCGGTGAGGTCGTTGATGCCCTCGCCCTGGCCGATGAGCTTGATCGGGATGCCCGTCTTCTCCTGCACGCTCAGCACGAACCCGGCCTTGGCCGAGCCGTCGAGCTTGGTGATGACGAGCCCCGTGACGCCCGCGCCCTCGATGAACGCCTGCGCCTGCGCGAGGCCGTTCTGGCCGGTCGTGGCGTCGAGCACGAGCAGGACCTCGGCGATCTCGGTCTGCTTCTCGACCACGCGCTTGATCTTGGTGAGCTCGTCCATCAGCCCGGCCTTGGTGTGCAGTCGGCCGGCGGTGTCGATGACGACGATCTCGGTGTTGTCCCTGATGGCCTTCTCGACCGTCTGGTACGCGACCGACGCCGGGTCCTGCCCGGGCTGGGCCGGTCGCACGACCTCGACGCCCGCTCGCTCCGCCCACGTCGCGACCTGCTCGACCGCGGCGGCTCGGAAGGTGTCCGCCGCGCCGACGAGGACCGTGCGGTCGTACGTCTTGAGGAACTTCGCGAACTTGCCGATGGTGGTGGTCTTGCCGACGCCGTTCACCCCGACGACGAGCACGACCGCCGGCCGGTTGCTGAGCTTCAGCGTGGTGTCGAGCTTCGACAGCCGTTCCTCGAGCACCTCGCGCAGCATCCGCTGGAGATCGGCGGGGTCCGTCGTGCCGTAGCGGTCGACGCGCGCGTGGAGGTCCTCGATGATCTCGTCGGCGATGTCCGGGCCGAAGTCCGCACCGATGAGCGCCGTCTCGAGGTCCTCCCACGTGGTCTCGTCGATCGTCTTGCGCTGGAACAGCCCGCGCAGCCGGGAGGACAGTGACCAGGAACTCGCCATGTTCCCAGCTTAGAGCGCGGCGCATGTGGGCAGCGCCCGGTACGCTCGGTGACACGAAGGGGAGTATTCCTCCTCGGTGTCCCCGTCAGTACGGTCCGGAACGATCCGGGCCCGGGGCGCCGGTCGTGGTCGACACATCGTGCGGACCGCGGCGGAAGAGACCTTCAGGCCTCGGCGTACCCACCACCTGGTTGCGCCCATCGACCTGAAGGAAACCCGTGGACGTCCCACTCTTCGTCTGGCTCCTCACCATCGCAGGCATCCTCGCGCTGCTGGTGTTCGACTTCTTCTCGCACGTGCGCACCCCGCACGTCCCGCACATCAAGGAATCCGCGTTCTGGTCGGCGTTCTACGTCGGGCTCGCGATCCTCTTCGGTGTCGGCATCCTCGTCTTCGGCGGCGGACAGGCCGGCGGTGAGTACTTCGCCGGGTGGCTGACCGAGAAGGCACTGTCGGTCGACAACCTGTTCGTCTTCCTCATCATCATGTCGAGCTTCGCCGTGCCGAAGGAGTTCCAGCAGAAGGTCCTGCTCGTCGGCGTCGCGATCGCCCTCGTCGCACGCGGCATCTTCATCGCCCTCGGCGTCACGATCATCGACAACTTCTCGTGGGTGTTCTACCTGTTCGGCGCGCTGCTCTTCTGGCTCGCCTGGTCGCAGGCCCGCAGCGGCAACGACCACGGCGGCGACGAGGGTGACTCCCGCCTGATCCGCATCCTCAAGCGCGTCATCCCGACCTCGGACCACTACGACGGCGACCGCCTCACCACGAAGGTCGACGGCAAGCGCCTCTTCACGCCGATGCTGCTCGTGATGGTCGCGATCGGCCTCACCGACGTGCTCTTCGCGCTCGACTCGATCCCCGCGATCTTCGGGCTGACGCAGGACGCCTTCATCGTGTTCACCGCGAACGCGTTCTCGCTGCTCGGGCTCCGTCAGCTGTACTTCCTCATCGCCGGGCTGCTCGAACGCCTCATCTACCTCGGGCAGGGCCTCGCGGTCATCCTCGGGTTCATCGGCGTCAAGCTCGTCTTCCACGCCATGCACGTCAACGAGCTGCCGTTCATCAACGGCGGTGAGCACATCGAGTGGGCTCCGGAGATCCCGATCTGGTTCTCGCTGGGCTTCATCATGCTGACGATCGCGGTCGCCACGGTGGCGTCGCTCGTGGTGTCGAAGCGTCGCCAGGAGCGCGGGCTCACCCCGACGGGCGAGCCGAAGGAGGCCGTCGAGGCCGACGCGCACTAGTCGCGGCCACACGACGGACGGGAGGCGCGGTGCCGGCTGGCACCGCGCCTCCCGTCCGTCTGTGGTCCCGCAGGCCGGCGGTGCGCCGAGACTCGGCCCTGCGGACAGTTTGGCGGCCGCGAGGGCACGAAACTGTCCGCGGAGCCGAGTCTCGGACTCGGGCCTACGCGACCGCCGGCTCCGGCGACCGCTTCTGCACGCGTTGGCCGACGACGGCGGAGACGCCGTCCTGCCGCATCGAGACCCCGTACAGCGCGTCGGCGATCTCCATCGTGCGCTTCTGGTGCGTGATCACGATGAGCTGCGACGACGCCCGCAGCCGCTCGAACACCGTCAGCAGCCGCCCGAGGTTGGCGTCGTCGAGCGCCGCCTCGACCTCGTCCATGATGTAGAACGGCGACGGGCGGGCGGTGAAGATCGCCACGAGCAGCGCCACAGCGGCCAGGGACCGCTCGCCGCCGGACAGCAGGGTCAGCCGGTCGATCTTCTTGCCGGCGGGCTTCACCTGCACCTCGATGCCGGTGTTCAGCAGGTCGTCGGGGTTCGTCAGCGTGATCGACCCGGAGCCGCCGGGGAAGAGGATCGGGAAGATGACGTCGAACGCCTCCTTCGTGTCGTCGAACGCGGACTCGAAGATCGTCTGCATCTTCTGGTCGAGCTCGTCGATGATCGTCATGAGGTCGGTCCGGGTCTTCTGCAGGTCCTCGAGCTGCTCGGCGAGGAACGCGTGACGCTGTTCGAGCGCCTGGAACTCCTCGAGCGCGAGCGGGTTCACCTTGCCGAGCTGGCCGAGGTCACGCTCGGCCGCCTTGAGCCGTCGCTCCTGCTCGGCGCGGACGTACGGCACCGTCTCGACGTCGGCGGGGTCGACGTCCTCGGTGGCGTCGAACTCGGGCAGGGCGGGGCCGCCCGGGAGCGTCGACTCGGCGTCGACCAGTTCGACCAGGTCGTCGTCGGCGTCGGTCGGCGAATCGGCGTCGGTTGGCGAGTCGGCGTCGGTCGGCGAGTCGTCGGACTGGAGGCGCGGCTCGGCCCCGTCCTCCACCGTCGCCTCCGGCGCGGAGCCGTCCAGGGCCGCGGCGGCAGCTGCCGCGCGCTCGGCGTCGCGGTGCTTCCGGGCGAGGACCCGGGGGTCGATCAGGACGTCCACCGGCACCGGCACGTGCGGCCCGTACTCGGCGACCAGCACGGCCTCGACGAGCCCGAGCTCGCTCTGCGCCCGGTCGAGCACGCCGGACACGTGCAACTTCTTCTCGTAGATCTCCATCTCGAGCGAGTGCACGCCGTCGGTGATGGACTGGAGGCGGTCGCGGAGCTCGCGCTCCTCGTTCCGGATCGTCTGGAGCTCGGTGTTGCGCTTCGACCGCTCCGCCTCTTCGGTGGCGAGCTGCACGCGGGCCTCGGCGAGGGACCGGTCGACGGCACCGAGCAGCCCGGGCAGGTCGGCGAGCACGTCCTCGGCGACGGCGATCTGCCCACGGCGGATCACGGCGAGTCGTGCGGCCTCCGCCGCTGCGGAGCGTTCGGCCTCGAGCTGCCGCTCCAGCTGGTCGGCGCGGGTCCGCTCCGCACGGACACGCTCGCGGACGGTCTCGACCTGGATGCGCTGCTCGATCTCGGCGGCGCGTGCGGCCTCGAGTGCGTCCTGCAGCCCGGGGCGCTCGGACGCGTCGACGACGGGGCGCGGACGGTCGGCGAACTCCTGGCGCGCGCGTTCCGCCTCGGCCAGGGCCGCCTCGGCAGCCTCGACGGCGCCGTCGGTCTCGGCGAGGGCCGCGCGCAGTCGCTCGACCTCGGCGGCGGCGTTCTCCACCTTCGCGCGGGTCGACGCGCTGGTCCGGTCGTACTCCGCCTTCGCCCGGGCGTGGGCGCGCGAGGCAGCGTCCGCGTCGTCCGCCGCGCGACGTGCGTCCTCGACGGCGGTGCGGGCGGCCTGGAGGCGCGTGGCGGCGTCCTCGGCGTCGCGCGCGATCGCGTCGCGGCGGGTCACGGCGTCGTCGCGTTCCGCGACGAGTTCGATGCGCGAGGTCACGCGCTCCCCGCCGCCCGTCACGCGGACCGCACGGACGAGGTCACCGGACCGCGTCACCACCGTGGCCTCCGGGGCGGCGGTGAGCACCGCGTCCAGGTCGACCCCGTCGGTGTCCGCGACCAGCGTGTCCCGCAGGATCGCGGCGATCGCCGGCGGACCCTGCACGAGGTCGAGTGCGCGGCGGACCCCGGCCGGGAGCCGCTCGGGCAGTCCGGACGGCGGGGCGTCGGCGTCGGCGACCACGACGTCGATGCGTCCGATGTCCTCGGTGCGGGCGTGCGCGACGGCGTCGAGCGCGACGGACCGGTCGTCGGCGAGGACGGCGTCGGCGAGTCCGTCGAGGGCGATCGCGATCGCCCCTTCGAACCCGGGCGTCACGCTGAGACGGTCCGCGAGGCGACCCACGATGCCGTCGCGCCCGGCCTCGATGAGTGCCTGCGAACCGTCACGGACGTCGATCGACATGCCGAGCGCGGCGACACGGGCGTCCAGGGCGTCCCGTTCGCGCTCGAGGGCGTGCAGGCGGTCGCGCAGCTCGTCACGTGCTGACTGCGCCGCCTCCTGCTGCTCGCGGGCGGTCTCGAGCGCGGCGGTCAGCGCGTCCTCGTCGATGCCCTCGGACGGGTCCGCGCCGAGTTCGGCGAGGACCGCAGCCGCCCGTTCGGACCGCTCCCCTGCCTCGGCCAGCGCCCGCTCGCGCCGTTCCCGGTCGGCCACCGCGGAACCGCGCTTCGACGTGGCCACGTCCACCGCGGACCCGAGCCGCTGGGCCTCGAGGTCGTGCTGCGAGACGAGGGCTGCCTGGGCGGCGATCCGCTCGTCGAGGGCGTCGAGCGCCGCACGGGCCTCCTGCACCCGCTGCGCCGCCACGGCCGTGCCGCCGGTCATCTCCGCCGCCTGCGCCTCGAGCCGGTCCGCCTCGTTCCGGACGCCCTGCACCTGCTCCGGCGTGATCGTGGGGCCCTGCTGCGGCGCGTCAGCCTGCTGGGCGAGGAACATCAGGCGCTGGTTCGCCAGGCTCGACAGGCCGCGGAGCCGCTCCTGCACACTCTCCAGCCGGTGCACCACCGTGCGGGCGCGGTCGACGTCGTCGCCGACCATGCTCTGCTCGACGTGCTGCTGGCGGGCACGGGTCTGGTCGAGCCGTTCCTGCAGCACGATGCGCTCGGACTTGCGGCCGGCCTCGACCTCCTGGTGCTCGTGGAGCTCGCGGCGCAGGCGGACGACGTCGTCGGCGAGGATGCGGGCCTTGGCGTCACGGGCGACCGCGGCGACCGACTGGGCCTTGCGGGCGACCTCGGCCTGGCGTCCGAGGGGCTTCAGCTGGCGGCGGATCTCCCCCGCGAGGTCGGACAGGCGCGTCAGGTTCGTCTGCATCGCGTCGAGCTTGCGGAGGGTCTTCTCCTTGCGCCGACGGTGCTTCAGGATGCCGGCGGCCTCCTCGATGAAGCCGCGGCGGTCCTCGGGCGTCGCGTGCAGGACCTTGTCCAGCTGGCCCTGGCCGACGATGACGTGCATCTCACGGCCGAGGCCGGTGTCGCTCAGGAGCTCCTGGACGTCGAGCAGGCGGCAGTTCTCGCCGTTGATCGCGTACTCGCTGCCGCCGTTGCGGAAGAGCGTGCGGGAGATCGTGACCTCGGAGTACTCGATCGGCAGCAGGCCGTCGGCGTTGTCGATCGTCAGCAGCACCTGCGCACGGCCGAGCGGACCGCGCGTCGAGGTGCCCGCGAAGATGACGTCCTCCATCTTGCCGCCACGGAGGGTCTTCGCCCCCTGCTCCCCCATCACCCACGCGAGGGCGTCCACGACGTTGGACTTGCCGGAGCCGTTCGGGCCGACGATGCACGTGACGCCCGGCTCGAACGCGAACGTCGTCGGCTGCGCGAAGGACTTGAACCCCTTGATGGTCAGGCTCTTCAAGTACATGCGGTCTCCGGATGCTCTGGTTGGGCGTCAGGCTAACGCGTGCGACGGCGTGGGCGTGGTTGGCACACGGGGCAGATGTGGCTCGATCGGTTCATGAAGGCCTCACGCACGATCGCGGTGCCGCACCGGGGGCACGGCTTCCCCTGCTGCCCGTACACGTGCAACCGCTGCGAGAAGTACCCGGACTGCCCGTTCACGTTGACGTACTGCGCGTCGAAGCTCGTGCCGCCGTCCTCCAGCGCACGGCCGAGGACGTGCCGCACCTCGGACAGGAGGCCGTGCAGGTCGGCGCGGGTCAGCCGCTCGGCCGGGCGGTCGTAGTGCAGCCTGGCCGCCCAGAGGGACTCGTCGGCGTAGATGTTCCCGATGCCGCTCACGACGCCCTGGTCGAGCAGGACGCGCTTGATGCCGCTCGAGCGCTTCCGGGCGGCGGCGATGAAGCGGTCGTCGTCGAACGCGGGGTCGAGCGGGTCGCGGGCGATGTGCGACACCTGCTTCGGGATGCTCCGGCGCCACACGGCGTCGGGATCGACCTCGTCGACGTGTCCGGCGGAACCGGCCGGCGCCCCGTCGATCGTCGGGACCATCTCGTCGATCGCCATCGAGCCGAACGTGCGCTGGTCGACGAACTCGAGCTCGACCGGTGGCTCCGGGGAGCCGTCGCGGTCGGTGCCGGTGGGCTGGACGTCGAGGAGAATCCGTCGGTGCTTCGCCGCCTCGCGCCCACGGCCGAGCAGGATCTGACCGCTCATGCCCAGGTGGGCCACGAGGGCCTCGGGTCGGTCGCCCTCGTGCTCGGGCTGCAGGGGCATCCAGAGGAACTTGCCACGACGGACCGCGGCGGCGATGGTGCGACCGGTCAGGCGGTCGGCGAAGTCCTCGGCCGGACCGTCGTGCCGGGTCAGTGCCCGGTCGTCGACGACGTCCACGTGCAGGACCCGCGCGCCGCTGACGGCGGGTTCGAGGCCGGCGCGGACGACCTCGACCTCGGGCAGTTCGGGCACGCGGTCAGGCCGCCCGGCCGGAGAGCTGCGTCCACGCCTGGAGCGCCGCTGCCATCTCGGCGGTCTTCTTGCTCGACCCGGTGCCGGTGGAGACGTCCTCGCCCTGGAGCACGACCGTGGCGTGGAAGGTCTTGTCGTGGTCGGGACCGGCCTCGGTCACGCGGTACGACGGGTTGCCGAGCGACAGGCTCGACGCGAGTTCCTGCAGGCTCGTCTTCGGGTCCATCGCGGCGCCGAAGCGGTCCGGGTCGATGAGGAGCGGTTCGACCAGCCGGAGCACCAGCGCGGTCGCCGGGTCGGGGCCGGCGGAGAGGTAGGTCGCGCCGATCACAGCCTCGACCGTGTCGGCGAGGATCGACGACTTGTCGCGGCCACCGGTCTGCTCTTCACCCTTGCCGAGCCGGAGGTACTGTCCGAGCCCGATCATGCGGGCGATCTCGGCGAGGGCGACCGTCGACACCAGGCTCGCGCGCCGCTTGGCGAGGTCGCCTTCGTCGAGGTCGGGGAAGGACCGGTAGAGCTTCACGGTCACGGCCTGGCCGAGGATCGAGTCCCCGAGGAACTCGAGGCGTTCGTTGTGCCCGATGCCACCGTGCTCGTACGCGTACGAGCGGTGGGTCAGGGCGAGCTGCAGGAGCTCGAGGTCGATGTCGGCCCCGAGGATGCCCTGCAGACGAACGACGTCCGGCCCCACGGGGCGGGACCCCGTGGCGCCGGACGTCGCTGTCATGCGTGTGGTCCGATCAGACGTCGGCGACCTTGCGGCCCTTGTACTCCATGTACAGGGGCGTGCCGGCGGAGTCCTCGACGACCTTCGCGCGGTGCGGGAGGCTGTAGGTGACCTTGCCGTTCTCGATCGTCTTCACGAGCTGGACCGGCGCGGCCTTCCACTGCGAACGACGGGCGTGCGTGTTGGCACGGGACTGCTTGCGCTTGGGAACGGCCATGGTGGTTCTCTTTCGGTTGGTCGGTGGTCAGTGGCGAGGGGCGGCGGTCAGTCGGCCTGGTCGGCGTCGGACCGCTCCTGACCCTCGGTGGTCTGGGGCGTGGTCGTGCTGGCTGCGTCCGTGTCCTCGCCGCCGCTCGTCGCGTCGTCGAGGGTGATGCCGCTCAACGCAGCCCACCGCGGGTCCAGGACCTCGTGAGCAGGCTGCTCGCCGATGTCGGCCAGTCGCTCGCCCGTCACCGGGTCGAGGCCTGGGCAGTCCGGTCGGCAGACCGGCTGGAACGGCAGCGCCAGCACCACCGCATCTCGAACGACCTGTTCACAATCCACGTGGTCATCGTGAACGAAGAAGTCGAAATCCTCCGAGGCATCATACGCGAACAGCTCGGCGAAATCGACCTCGACGGGCTCGCTGATGTCGATGAGGCACCGGGAGCACTCGCCCTCGGCCTCGGCGCTGGCGTGCCCGGAGACGAGGACGCCCTCGTGCAGGCCCTCGAGCCGGAGGTCGATGTGCATCTCGGCGCCTTCGCGGACGGAGATGACACCGGCTCCCATCGCATCCGGCACCGCGATGTCGAGCGAGTGCTCGCGCATCTCGCCCGGCCGGTGCGCGAGGTCGCGCACGCGCAGGGCGTAGGGGCTGTTCACGTGGGAAGACACGATCGACAAGCCTACATCGCTCGGGCCTGCGAGTCGAGGCGGGGGCGGGCGTGTCCGGTTCCGTGCGTCCGGCGCTCAGCGCCCGGTGTGCTCGTGGAGGGCCGCCGCGACCACCTGCGGCACGTACGGGGTCACGTCGCCGCCGAGGGACGCCACCTGACGGATGAGCGAGCTCGACACGTGGGCGCGAGCGGCCTCGGGCAGCAGGAACACCGTCTCGACGTCGGCGAGGTGGCGGTTCATGATCGCCATCGGGGTCTCGTACGCGACGTCCTCGCCGGATCGGACGCCCTTGACGAGGACCTTCGCACCGACCTGCCGGCAGTAGTCGACGAGCAACCCCGAGGTCCACTCCCCGACCCGGACGTTGTCGGACACGCCCGTCTCGACGAGCGACTCCTCGATGAGGCGGACACGGTCGACCGCGTCGAACATCGCGGGCCGTTTGTCGGGGTTGTGCACGACGAGCACGTGCACCTCGTCGAAGAGCCCCGCCGCACGCCCGATCACGTCGAGGTGCCCGAGGGTCACGGGATCGAAGGAACCGGGGACCACCGCGATCTGCGCCATGCCAGCGACGATACCGGCGTTCAGTTCTTGCCGAGGAACGCGGCGTCGGACTCGTCGAGCCGCCGGGCCAGGGCTTCGCGGAGCGCGGGGTGCCCGTCGAGCTGCGGATCGGGCTCCAACACGCGCTCGGCTTCCTCGCGCGCGTCGACGATGAGGTCGGCGTGCTCCACGACGCGCAGCAGGTTGAGCGACGACCGCCCGCCCGACTGCCGTTCGCCGAGCACGTCGCCCTCGCGCCGGAGCTCGAGGTCGACCCGCGCGAGCTCGAACCCGTCGTCGGACGCCGACACCGCGTCGACCCGTTCCCGCGAGGTCGTCTCGGCCTCGGCCGCGGACACGAGCAGGCACACGCCGGCGTACTGGCCGCGGCCGATGCGCCCGCGGAGCTGGTGGAGCTGCGAGACGCCGAACCGGTCGGCGTCGAGCACGGCCATCATCGAGGCGTTCGGCACGTCGACGCCGACCTCGATCACGGTCGTCGCCACGAGCACGTCGACCGTGCCGGCCGCGAAGGAGGTCATCACCCGGTCCTTCTCGTCCGCCGTCATGCGGCCGTGCAGGACCTCGATCCGGCGGTCGGCGAGGACCGGCATCGTCCGCATCCGTTCCGCCGTGGCGAGCACGGTGGCCGGGGCGCGCTTCGGGGTGTCGTCGCTCGCCGGGTCGGGCTCGCCGTCGTCTTCCGTGTGGGCGTCGTCGATCGCCGGGCACACCACGAAGGCCTGTCGGCCGTCGGCGAGTTCCTCGGCCATGCGGGTCCAGATGCGGGACTCCCAGCCCGGGTGCTCGGCGAGCGGGACCGTGAAGGTCTCGACACCGGCGCGGCCGGAGGGCAGCCCGGTGATCGTCGAGACGTCGAGGTCGCCGAACACCGTCATCGCCACCGTGCGCGGGATGGGCGTCGCGGTGAGGACGAGCACGTGCGGCGGTGTGGCCCCCTTCGTGCGGAGGGCCTCGCGCTGTTCGACCCCGAAGCGGTGCTGCTCGTCCACCACGACGAGGCCGAGCTCGGCGAAGTCGACCCGGTCGCCGAGGAGCGCGTGCGTGCCGACCACGAGCCGCGAGCTGCCGGACGCCGCTGCGAGCAGGGCCCGCCGCCGTTCGTCCGTCGACTGCGACCCCGTGAGGATCACCGGCCGGAGCTCGGCCGCGAGGTCGGGGCCGAGGAACTTCACGATCGACCGGAGGTGCTGCGCCGCGAGGACCTCGGTCGGGGCGATGAGCGCCGACTGCCCGCCGGACTCGGCCACGGTGAGCATCGCCCGGATCGCCACGAGGGTCTTGCCGGAGCCGACCTCGCCCTGCACGAGGCGGTGCATCGGCCAGTCCGCCGCCAGGTCGTGCGCGATCTCGGCGCCGACCGACCGCTGGTCGTCCGTGAGCGTGAACGGCAGCGTGGCGTCGAAGCGTTCGAGGATCCCGCCGGACGAGGCGGAGCGCGGCGTGGCGGCGGTGGCGCGCGCGGCGATCCGGCGCTGCACGAGGGCGGTCTGGAGCACGAACGCCTCGCGGTAGCGGAGGGCGTCCTGCGCGCGCTTGAAGTCCGCGACCTTCTCAGGGCGGTGCAGGAGTTCGAGGGCCTTGCGGAACGGCACGAGGTCGAGCCGGGTCCGCACCCGGGCGGGGATCGGGTCCGGGACGTCGGGCAGCGTGTCGAGCACGATCGCCATCGACTTGGCGATCTGCCACGAGGTCAGCGTCGACGTCGCCGGGTAGATCGGGATCGGCTGGCGGGAGAAGCGGATGGCTTCCTCGGACTCGGGGTCCGCCGTCGCCCGGGGGTCGTCGCGGTCGAACAGCTCGTAGTCGGGGTGGGCGAGCTGCCGTGCGCCGCGGTAGTCGCCGACCTTGCCGGAGAAGATGCCACGGGCACCGGGCACGAGGTCCTTCGTTCGCCAGCCCTGGTTGAAGAACGTCAGGGTGAGCAGCCCCTTGCCGTCACCGATCTTGGCTTCGAGGATCGAGCCGCGGCGCGCACGCATCGTTCGTTCGCGGACGTCGACGACCTCGGCCACGATCGTCACCGACTCGCCGATCGCGAGGGAGTCGAGCGCGGTCAGGGCACCGCGTTCGGCGTAGCGCCGGGGTGCATGCTCGAGGAACTCGCCGACCGTGCGGTACCCGAACGCCTTCTCGATCGCGCTCGCCGTCCGTCCACCGAGGACGGTCGACAACCGCGCGTCGAGCGGTGCGGGGCCGAGGTCCGGCACCGCCGGCTCGGTTGTCGTTCCGGTCGTGACCACACGTCAACGGTACCCGGCGGCACCGACGCGATCCGCGCCTCCTGGACCGCCTGTGGAGAACTCCTGGAGCGCCCGGCGGCCCGCTACGGTGGCTGCATGACCCGCATCATCGCCGGCGCCGCCGGCTCCACGACGCTCCGGGTGCCGAAGTCCGGCACACGGCCGACGAGCGACCGGGTGCGTGAGGCGCTGTTCTCGTCGCTCGAGGCACGCGGGCTCGTCGACGACACCTCCGTCGCCGACCTCTACGCCGGCACCGGCGCCCTCGGGCTCGAGGCGGCGTCCCGCGGTGCGGTCGAGGTCGTGCTCGTCGACCGGGCGTCGGCGGCGGCGCAGGCCTGCCGGGCGAACGCGAAGGCCGTGCAGCAGCGGGTTCCCGGCGTGCGGATCGACGTGCAGCCGCAGCCGGTGCTCGGGTACCTGCGCGGCACCGTCCGGACGTTCGACCTGGTGTTCATCGACCCGCCGTACGACGTCACCGAGCACGAGCTGGCCGAGGTGCTCGAGACGCTCGTGCCCCGGCTCACGGCGGCCGCGGTGGTCGTCGTGGAGCGGAGCAAGCGCTCCCCCGAGCCGACGTGGCCCGCGGGGCTCGAGCCGTTCAGCAAGCGGAGCTACGGCGAGACCGTCGCGTGGGAGGCCGTGGTCGCCGCCGCCTGACGCCGCGCCCGCGCCCGCGCCCGCGAACCGGTCAGCCGGCCGCGCCGTCCCAGTCGGCGTAGGGGTCCCACCCGGTCGTCGGCACGGGCACTCCCCCGCGCACGAGGTCCGCGTCGCCCCGGTCGAGCACGACGCCGATCCGACGGAACCCCCCGGGCAGCGGGACACTGGGCGGGAACGCGGCGAGCAGCCCGTGGTCCTCGCCGCCGTGCAGCGCCACCTCGTCGATGACGGACCCGCTGCCGGAGGCCTCGTCGAGCGCCAGTGTCACCCGGCTGGCCCGGGCGAGCCGTCCGGCGTCGATCGCCAGCCCGTCGGAGAGGTCGAGCATCGCCGTCGCCCCCGCGGACGCCGCGCGTGGCCCGTCCGCGATCGGCGGGACCGGGCGCCGCTGTCGTCCGACGTCGGGGTCCGTGTCCGCGCCGCTCGCCACGACCGCCTCGCGGGAGGGTTCGCCGTCGGCGTCCACACCCTCGCGGAAGAGCCGCGTCAGCCCACGCGCCGCCGGCCCGAGCTCCCCCGAGACGGCGAGGACGTCCCCGGGGCGGGCACCCGAGCGGACGACGGGGGCACGGCCCTCGAGGTCGCCGAACGCCGTCACCGACACCGTGAACGCCGACGACGTGGAGAGGTCCCCGCCGACGACACCGCAGCCGGGCGCCAGGGCGTCGACCGCCAGGCGCACCCCGTCCGCGAAGGACTCGAGCACCGCCACGGGGGTGTCCTGCGGCGCCGCCAGGGCGATCACGAGACCGGTCGGCACCGCACCCATCGCGGCGACGTCGGACAGGTTCGTCGCCGCGGCCTTCCACCCGACGTCCTCGGGTGCGGACCAGGCCCAGCGGAAGTCCGGCCCGTGCACCATCATGTCCGTGGTCACCACGAACCGGCCGTCCGGTGCCGCCACGACCGCGCAGTCGTCGCCGGGGCCGAGCAGCGGCGCTCCGGCGGGCAACCGGCGCACGATGCGGTCGAGGACGACGAGTTCGCCGAGCTCCCCCACGGTCGGTCCGGCCCAGGCGTCGTACGTCGCGTCCACACGAGAACGGTAGCCTGGACGTCGATGGACACCGTGCGCCGCCCCACCCGGAAGACCGCGATCGTGGGCGTCGTGATCGCCGTCGCGGCCGGTCTGACCGGCTGCACGAACGCCGTCGCGATGTCACCGGCGCCCTCCGCCGACGCCGCCGCGTGCGCAGCGGTGCAGGTCCGGCTGCCGGCAGCGGTCGACTCGAAGTTCGACCTGCGGAACACGAACGCCCAGTCGACGGCGGCGTGGGGCGACCCCGAGGTGGCCCTGTACCACTGCGGCGTGGCCGTCCCGACGGTCTCCGACCTGCCGTGCTTCTCGCTCGGTGACGTCGACTGGATCCGGGACGACCGTGGCGGGCAGATCGTCTACACGACCTTCGGGCGGTCGCCGGCTGTCCAGCTCGTCATCGACGCGACGAAGACCACGAACCAGGTCGTGCAGGACGTCACCGACGCGGTGTCGACGCTCCCGAAGGACGGGCACCAGTGCCTGGACCCGTCCGACGTCGACCAGTAGGCCCGGGTCAGCGGACGGCGGCGCGCCCCAGCTCGATGAGCTCGCGGACGAGCTCGCCGTAGGACACGCCCGACGCCGCCCAGCAGCGCGGGTACATCGACAGCGGTGTGAACCCCGGCATGGTGTTGACCTCGTTCACCACGAAGCCGTCGTCGGTCAGGAAGCAGTCGACGCGGGCGAGCCCGGAGCCGCCGATCGCCTCGAACGCCCGGGCGCCGATCGACCGGATCTCGTCGGTCTGCGCCTCGGTGAGCGGGGCCGGGCAGAGCAGCGACTCGTCACCGCCGAGGTACTTCGACGCGAAGTCGTAGAAGCCGTCCTCGGCGACGACGATCTCGCCCGGCAGGCTCGTGCGCGGGACGCCGTCACGACCCTCGAGCACCGCGACCTCGACCTCGCGCCCGATCACCCGCGGCTCGACGATGACCTTGGAGTCGTGCTCGAACGCCAGGTCCATCGCGGCACCGAGCTCGTCGGGGCCGTCCACGCGGGACACCCCCATGCTGGAGCCCGCACGTGCCGGCTTCACGAAGAGCGGCCACCCGTGCGCGGCGATCGCCTCGGCGACATCGACCGGGTCGGCCGACCACTCGCGACGGAGCACGGTCGTCCACGGCGCGACCCGGAGCCCGGCGTGCTCGAGGACCGCCTTGGCGACGTGCTTGTCCATGGCCAGGGCGCTCGCGAGCACCCCGTCGCCGACGTACGGCAGACCGGCGATCTCGAGGAGCCCCTGGACGGTGCCGTCCTCGCCGAACGGGCCGTGCAGGATCGGGAAGACGATGTCGACCGCGATCGTCGTGACGGAGCCGTCCGGGTGCGAGACCACGAGCTCGTTCGTCGCCGGCGACGTCGGGAACGCCACGCGGGTGCCGTTGTCGGGCACGGTCGGGAGCGTGCCGTCACGGAGCGCCCACTGCGCAGGGTCGTCGGGCTGGAGCGTGAACGCCCCGTCCTTCGTGATGCCGATCGGCACGAGGTCGTACTCGGCACGGTCGACGACGTCCATGATCCCGCCGGCGGTCACGCAGCTGATCTCGTGCTCGCTCGAACGGCCGCCGAACAGCACGGCGACGGTCGTCGGTGGCACGGGTGCGATCGTGGGCATGGCACTCCTCTTGCTGGTCGGGGTCGGACCGGTCACTCGCCCTGGGGTTCGTCGGTCTCGGTGAGGTGCGGCGCGATGTTGCGCGGATCGAGCCTACCGGCGAGCACCTCGGCGACCTGCCCCACGATGGGCATGTCGACGCCGTTCGCCGCGGCGAGCTCGAGGATCGGCGCGACCGAGGCGAGCCCCTCGGCGGTCTGGTTCATCTGGCGCACGACCTCGTCGAACCGGTACCCCTGGCCGAGCAGCCGCCCCGCGGTGTTGTTCCGCGAGAGCGGTGACTGGCACGTGGCGATGAGGTCGCCGAGACCGGCGAGCCCGGACAGCGTCGAGGGCTGCGCGCCGAGCGACACCGCGAAGTCGGTCATCTCGGCGAGCCCGCGCGTGATGATCGACGCCTTCGTGTTCTCGCCGTAGCCGACGCCGTCGACGATGCCGATCGCCACGGCGATGAGGTTCTTCAGCACGCCGCCGAACTCGGTGCCGATGACGTCGGTGTTGATGAACGACCGGAAGTAGGGGTTCGTGGCGACGGCGGCCACCGCGCTGGCGGTCTCGGCCGACGACGAGGACACGACGGCCGCAGTGGGCTGCCGACGGGCGATCTCGAGCGCCAGGTTCGGGCCGCTCGCGACGGCGATGCGGTCCTGGTCGATGCCGAGGCCCTGGAGCAGGACCTCGCTCATCCGCAGACCGGTCGCCTTCTCGACGCCCTTCATCAGGCTCACCACGGGCACCCCCGGCGCGAGCAGCGGCGCGATCGCGTCGAGGTTCGACCGCAGGGTCTGCGACGGCACCGACACGTACACCTGCTGGGCGCCGTCGAGCACGGCGGACAGCGACGTCGAGGCGGTCAGGGTGCGCGGGAGGTTGATGCCGGGCAGGTACTCCGAGTTGCGCTTGGTCTCGGTGATCTCGCGCGCGACCTCGGGGCGACGTGCCCACACGACCGTGTCGGCACCGCCCTCGGCGAGGACCTTGGCGAACGTGGTCCCCCAGCTGCCGGCACCGATGACGGCGACGCGCGGCTTGTCGGTCGACTGCATGACCACGCGGATCGCGGCGGTGTCCACCGCTCCGGGGGCTGCGACCGCGGGGTCCGGGTGGTCATCGTGCGGGCGGAGGCCCGGTCGCTGCTCACTCAAACCGGCCGGTCTCCTTCTGGTTGTTCGCCGCCGGGTCCCAGCGGGTCGGGGGTGCCTGCTGCCCGCGGAGCTCCTCGAGCAGCGCGGTGATGTGCCGCATGAGCAGCTCGGTCGCCTCGACGAGCACCTGCTGGTCGATCGGCTTGCCGCGGTACGCCGACAGGTCGACGGGGTCGCCGACGATGACGTCCACACGCGACGGCGGGATGAGCCGGAGCTTCTTGCCGTACCGCGCCATGATGTTCTGCGTGCCCCAGTGGGCCATCGGGATGAGCGGCACGTCGTTCTCGAGCGCGATCCGCACCGCGCCGGTCTTGCCGCGCATCGGCCACAGGTCGGGGTCACGGGTGAGCGTGCCCTCGGGGTAGACGATGATGGCGCCGCCCTGCTCGATCAGGGACCGGCCGCCACCGAGCGGGTCGCTCAGCCGGGTACGGCCGGAACGCTCGACGGGGATCTGGCCCATGCCGGACATGATCTTGCCGAAGACCGGGACCTTGAAGAGCGACGCCTTCGCGAGGAAGCGCGGCGCCCGACGGGACAGCCAGACCGCCGTGCCGACGACGAGCGGGTCGATGTTCGTGAAGTGGTTCGGTGCGAGCACGAACGCGCCCTCGGCCGGCAACCGGTTCGGTCCGTGCCAGTGGTAGCGCGCGGAGAAGCGGAAGGTCGGGATGACCACGGTCGCGAGGATCCGGAAGGCCGTGTTCAGCTCGCCGCGGCGCCACCGGCGCCCAGGGACGGGCATGCCGGTGGTGACCTGCGAGGCGGAGGCGCGCCGCGCCTCCTGGCCCTCACCGTCACCGCGAGGTGCCGGAGCAGCAGTCACCGCGCTAGCCCGCGAAGTCGAAGTCGGCGCCGAGCTTGCGCAGCTTCGGGATGAAGTGCTCGTAGCCGCGGCTGATGATGCCGACGTTCGTGATGTGGGACTCGCCCTCGGCGGTGAGTGCCGCGATGAGGTGGCTGAAGCCGCCGCGGAGGTCCGGGACGCGGACGTTGGCGGCGTGGAGCGTCGTCGGGCCGGTGATGACCGCGGCCTGCTCGAAGGGACGGCGGGCGACGCGACGGTCGTGCCCGGGCAGGCCCTCCTTGTGGACGACGATGTCCGCGCCCATCTCGTTCAGGGCGTCGGTGAAGCCGAAGCGGTTCTCGTACACGGTCTCGTGCACGATGCTCTGCCCGGCGGCCTGGGTCAGGGCCACGACGAGCGGCTGCTGCCAGTCCGTCATGAACCCGGGGTGCACGTCCGTCTCGATGACGACCGGCTTGAGGACCTCGAGCTCGCGGTAGAAGCGGATGCCGTCCTCTTGGATGTCGAACCCGCCGCCGACCTTGCGGAAGACGTTGAGGAACGTCATGAGCTCCTGCTGCTTCGCGCCCTCGACGAAGATGTCGCCGTTGGTCGCGAGCGCGGCGGAGGCCCAGCTGGCGGCCTCGTTGCGGTCGTTGATCGCACGGTGCGTGTAGCCGCGGAGCGACTGGACGCCCTCGATGAAGATGACGCGGTTCGGCTCGACCGAGACGATGGCGCCCATCTTCTGCAGGATCGCGATGAGGTCCATGATCTCGGGCTCGATCGCGGCGTTCCGGAGCTCCGTGACGCCCTCGGCGAGGGTCGCGGACAGCAGGACCTGCTCGGTGGCGCCGACACTCGGGTACGGCAGCTCGATGTACGCGCCCTTGAGGCCGTCCGGGGCGGTGAGGTGGATGCCGTTGACCTGCTTGTCGACGACCGCGCCCATGGCACGGAGGGCGTCGAGGTGGAAGTCGATCGGGCGGTCGCCGATGCGGCAGCCGCCGAGGTCGGGGATGAACGCCTCGCCGAGCTTGTGCAGCAGCGGACCGCAGAACAGGATCGGGATGCGGCTCGAACCGGCGTGGGCGTCGATCTCGGCGAAGTGCGCCGACTCGACGTTCGACGGGTCGAGGATGAGCTCGCCTCGTGCAGGATCGGTGATGCGCACGCCGTGCACCTCGAGCAGCCCGCGGACGACCTTGACGTCGGAGATGTCCGGGACGTCCTTGAGGATCGACGGGGTGTCACCGAGCAGCGACGCCACCATGGCCTTGGTCGCGAGGTTCTTCGCCCCGCGGACCTCGATGCGTCCCACGAGCGGCTTGCCCCCGCGGATGACGATCTCGTCCGACTTGAGGCCCACGCGCGCCCCTGCGGCCGCTGCGTCCTGTACGAGAGAGTTCACTACTTCACCGGCAATGTCTTCGGCCGCCAACGGGAGCGGCGGGATTCGAACTCCGTGATCGAGGTCTCGTCACGGAGGGTGAGCCCGATGTCGTCGAGCCCTTCCATCAACCGCCAACGAGTGTAAGCGTCGATCTCGAAGGGGACGTCCACATCCCCGAGCGACACGCGCTGCGCCACCAGGTCCACGGTCGCCGACACCCCCGGGTTCCGCTCGATCTCGGCCCAGAGCCGCTCGACTTCCGATTCGGTCACGATCGCGGTGACCAGTCCCTGCTTGCCCGCGTTGCCCTTGAAGATGTCGGCGAAGCGAGGCGAGACGACGACCTGGAAGCCGAAGTCACGGAGCGCCCAGACGGCGTGCTCACGCGACGAGCCGGTGCCGAAGTCCGGGCCCGCCACCAGGACCTTCGCGCCCTGGTACTCGGGCTGGTTCAGCACGAAGTCGGGGTCCTGGCGCCAGCCGGAGAACAGGGCGTCCTCGAAGCCGGTCTTCGTGACCCGCTTGAGGTAGACCGCGGGGATGATCTGGTCGGTGTCGACGTTGGACCGCTTGAGCGGTGCGGCGATTCCGGTGACGGTCGAGATCTTGTCCATCAGTGTGCCCCTTCCAGGACGGCGTTCGACTCGGACGTCTCCAGGTCCCACGGGCTGGAGAGCGTGCCGCGCACGGCGGTCGCCGCGGCCACGAGCGGGGACACCAGGTGGGTGCGCCCGCCCTTGCCCTGACGCCCCTCGAAGTTGCGGTTCGACGTGCTCGCGCAGCGCTCCCCCGGCGCGAGCTGGTCGGGGTTCATGCCGAGGCACATCGAGCAGCCGGCGAACCGCCACTCGGCGCCGAACTCCGTGATGACCTTGTCCAGCCCCTCGGCCTCGGCCTCGAGCCGGACCCGTGCGGACCCCGGCACGACCATGACCCGGACCCCGTCGGCCTTCTTGCGGCCCTGGATGATCGACGCGAAGGCCCGCAGGTCCTCGATGCGCGAGTTCGTGCACGACCCCATGAACACCGCGTCGACGGCGATGTCCTTCATCGGGGTGCCGGCCGCGATGTCCATGTACTCCAGCGCACGCTGCGCGGCGGCCTGGTCGTTCGGGTCGTCGAAGTCCGCGGGCGACGGCACGCTCTCGGACAGCGAGACGCCCTGGCCGGGGTTCGTGCCCCAGGTGACGAAGGGCTCGAGCTCGTCGGCGTCGATGAAGACCTCGGCGTCGAACACCGCGTCGTCGTCGGTCGACAGGGTGTCCCAGTACGCGACGGCGTCGTCCCAGTCCTGGCCGGTCGGGGCGTGGTCGCGGCCCTGCACGTAGTCGTAGGTGGTCTGGTCGGGGGCGACCATGCCGGCGCGGGCACCGGCCTCGATCGACATGTTGCAGATCGTCATGCGGCCCTCCATCGAGAGCGCACGGATCGCCGAGCCGCGGTACTCGAGCACGTAGCCCTGCCCGCCGCCCGTGCCGATCTTCGCGATGACGGCGAGGATGATGTCCTTCGCCGTCACGCCCGGACGCAGCGTGCCCTCGACCGTGATCGCCATGGTCTTGAAGGGCTTGAGCGGCAGGGTCTGGGTCGCGAGGACGTGCTCGACCTCGGACGTCCCGATGCCGAACGCCATCGCACCGAACGCCCCGTGCGTGCTGGTGTGCGAGTCGCCGCAGACCACCGTGATGCCGGGCATGGTCAGGCCGAGCTGGGGACCGACCACGTGGACGATGCCCTGCTCCTTGTCGCCCAGGGAGTGCAGGCGGACGCCGAACTCCTCGCAGTTGCGACGGAGCGTCTCGATCTGGGTCCGGCTGGTCGGGTCCGCGATCGGACGGTCGATCGCGAGGGTCGGGGTGTTGTGGTCCTCGGTCGCGATCGTCAGGTCCAGGCGGCGCACCGGGCGGCCGGCCTGGCGCAGGCCGTCGAACGCCTGCGGACTCGTGACCTCGTGCACGAGGTGGAGGTCGATGTAGAGGAGGTCGGGGTTGCCGTCCTCGCCCTTGACCACGACGTGGTCGTCCCACACCTTCTCGGCGAGCGTCTTTCCCATCGGCCCGACCCTTCCTCGTTGTCGTCGATGAACCGCTGTCGCGGCTCGGTCCGGCGAGTCTAGCAGGTTGGTATACCAACGTGCTCCCGCGTCGACCCGGCTGCCTGGAGGCGCGGCTCGACTCCGCGACACCCGTCGCGGTGGGAAGATGGTCGCGACATGACGACACCTGCGCACTCGACCCGGACCATCAACATCGAGGGCGCGATCCGCGCCGCGGTCGCCGGTGGCGCCCCGCTCGCGCTGCTCATCGCCCTGGGGATGCCCGGGTACGCCGCCTTCGCCATGTTCGCCGGGTTCACCGCGATCTTCGGCGCCACCGAGCCCTACCGGCAGCGTGCGGTGACGACCGGTGTCGCCGGCGCGATGCAGGCGGTGTGCATGGCCGCCGGTGTGGGTGTCGCCCTGGCCGGGTCGCAGCTCTGGATGCAGGCGGTCGGGCTCGTCCTCGTGCTCGTCTTCGCCGTCTGCACGCTGAGCGCCCTCCGCTCGATCCCGGCGCAGCCGATCTTCCCGGTGTTCGCGTTCCTCGTCTCGTCGCTCGTGCCGGTCCGGCCGGCCGACGTCCCGGTCATCGCCACGATCATCGCGTGCTCGGTCGTCTGGGCCTGGCTCGTCGCGATGTCCGGCTCCGTCCTGCGCCTGGTGCTGCACCCGCACGCCCCGCACCGGTTCCGGCCGCTGGCGGAGCGCAAGCACCGTTCGCTCGCGGTGCTCCGGACGCCCGCGCTGTGGGAGACCGTGGCCCTCAACGTGGTCGGAGCGCTCGTCGCCGGAGCCGTCGCCGAGACGATCCCCGGGCTCGGGCACCCCTACTGGGCGGTCATCGCCGTGGTGTCGACGCTGCCCGCACTGCGCCAGCGGCACACGGTGTTCCGGGCGTTCCAGCGGTTCATCGGCACGATCGGCGGCACCGTGATCGCGGTGGGCATCCTGCTGTTGGAGCCGTCGGCGTGGTGGATCGTCCTGATCGCCGTCGTCGGGCAGTTCTTCGCCGAGATCTTCGTCGCGCGGCACTACGCCGTGTGCCTGCTCTTCCTCACGCCGCTCGCGCTCGCCGTGTCGTGGCTGAGCTTGCCCGAGGCGCCGGAGCTCCTCGCGCTCGACCGCGTCGCGCAGACCACCCTGGGCGCGCTCGTCAGCGTCGCGCTGCTGTTCGTGGGGCGTGGGATCGAGCGGCGACGCGGTCGCGCGCTGGGCGCGACGAGCGCGATCCGCACCGTCTGACGCGGGCTGCGCGGACAGGAGGCGCGGGTCGGGCCGGCACCGCGCCTCCCGTCCGCAGCAGGCCGCCGCAGACCCGCTGCGGCCGCGTGCGCGGACGCGTCAGTCGCGGGGCTGGATGTTCCAGGCGTCGATGACGGGACGGCCGTGCTCGTACCCGAGCACGCTCACCGAGGCGGTGCCGAGCTTCAGCACGGCGCCGTCCTGCGGTGCGAGGCGGATCCACGCGGCGCCGAGCGCGCGGAGGACGTGCCCGTGGGCGACGACGATCGCGTCCTGCCCCTCGGCGAGGACCGGCCGGGCACGGTTGAGGATGCGCTCGACGCGGACCCGGACCTCGGCGGCGTTCTCGCCGGGGGTGTCACCGGCGGGCACGCCGTCGGTCCAGAGGTCCCACGGGCCGTGCCGGAGGACCTTGATCTGCGGCGTGGTGAGCCCCTCGTACGCGCCGTAGTCCCACTCGTAGAGGTCCTCGTCGAGCTCCGCGTCGACACCGACGAGCGCCGCCGTGTCGCGGGCACGCTGCAACGGGCTGGACAGTGCCAGCGCGAACGTGCGGTCCGCCAGGTACCGGCCGGCGCGCTTCGCCTGCTCGATGCCGTTCTCGGTGAGCGGGATGTCGGTGCGGCCGGTGTGCTGCCCGCTCTTCGACCACTCCGTCTCTCCGTGACGGACGAGGACGAGTTCGCCGGGGCGTTCCGAGGTCATGTGTTCCTTCCGATGAGCAGGCCGAGCGCGGCTGCGCCGACCGAGACGACGAGCATCCCGAGGCCGTTCAGGACGGCGAGCCGGGGCTTGCCGGATCGGAGGAGCTGTACGGTCTCGACGCTCGCCGTCGAGAACGTCGTGTACCCACCCATCATGCCCGTTCCGAGCACCGCGACGACCGGGAGCGGGATCGTGCCCGCCTGCCCGAGGCCCGTCAGGACCCCGAGGACGAGCGATCCGGACACGTTGATGACGACCGTGCCGAGCGGGAAGCCGGACACCCGGGCCTTCACGACGCCGTCGAGGAGGAAGCGCAGCGCCGCGCCGACTCCCCCGCCGACCGCGACGAGGAGCAGTTCGAGGGCGTTCACCGGGCGCCTCCGGACCGGAGCACCGTGGCGAGCCCGATGCCGGCCACGACGGCGAGCAGCCCCGCCGCCACCGTGAGCAGGGCGTACCCGCTGCCGGCGCCCCAGCGACCGACGTCGAGCAGCTGCGCGGTGTCGTCGGCGAGCGTGCTGTAGGTCGTGAAGCCACCGAGGATCCCGGTGCCGACGAACAACCGCAGGCCCCGACGACGCCCGACGTCCGGGCCGCGGTGCGCGAGCGCCTCGAGCAGGAGGCCGAGGCAGAACGCGCCGACGACGTTGATCGCGAAGATCGCCCAGCTGATGCCGTCGTGCGCCGGGAAGACCTCGGCGAGGAGCGCTCGGACACCGGTGCCGATCGCCCCGCCGAGTGCGACGACGCCGAGCATCGACCAGCGGAGGTGGGGTGGACGTTCGTGCACGGTGCTCCTATCGCCGAGCACGCCGGATCGTCTCCGCGCGTGCGGTGTTCTCGGGATAGGGACCGTTGGCGGCTGGCCGCGGTTGGGTCCGGCAGGCCCCACTGCCGGGTCTGACGACCGGATCAGCGTACCGCGTCAGTCCGCGACGGCCGCGATGCCCTCGATCTCGACGAGCTGGTCGTCGTACCCGAGGACGGTCACCCCGACGAGGGTGCTCGGCACGTCGTGGTCGCCCATGGCCTCGCGGACGACCTCCCACGCGGCCACGAGGTCGGCCTGCCGCGTCGACGCGACGAGGACCCGGGTCTGGGCGAGGTCGGCGATCCCGGCCCCCGCGGCGTCGAGCGCGGTGCGGAGGTTCTCGACGCACTGCGCCGCCTGACCGCGGACGTCGCCCACGGCCACGGTCCGGCCGTCGGCGTCGAGGGGGCACGCGCCGGCGAGGAAGACGAGTCGGCTGCCAGCGGGCACGGACGCGGCGTACGCGTACTCCGCGACGTCGCTGAGGGCACCGGAACGGATGAGCTGCACGACACTGGTCACCCCGTCAGCCTCGCAGAGCCGACCGGGACGACGAAAGCCCCCCGGCGGACCGGAGGGCTTTCGTACTGGTGTGACCCCAGCGGGATTCGAACCCGCGTTACCGCCGTGAGAGGGCGACGTACTAGGCCGCTGTACGATGGGGCCGTCACACATGGGAATCCCCCGCCCGGAAGCGGGGGTCATGGTCGTTGTCGGAGTCGGAGGCAAGCCACCTGTGGTGACCCCAGCGGGATTCGAACCCGCGTTACCGCCGTGAGAGGGCGACGTACTAGGCCGCTGTACGATGGGGCCGTTCCGACAACTCGACAAGTATTGCACAAGCCCCGCGCCGTGCCAAAACGAGGCGTGTCGCCCGGGTGCGCCGCCATGCCGCGGCGGGACAACCGCTCCGGTCAGATCGTGAGCGACTCCCCGGGACGGAGGACGACGAGCGAGCCGGAGGGCTCCACGGCCTCGCGGAGACGACCGGTGTGCATGCCGTAGCCGACGTCGGAGAGCGTTGCCTCGTGCACGGGGTAGGCCAGGCGGGGCCCGACCGCGAGGACGTAGTCCATCATCTCGGAGACCTTGAGCCACGGGGCGCCGACGGGTGCGGCGAGGACCTCGACCGGGACGTCGGGGACCGTGTAGGAGTCGCCCGGGTGGAAGAGCCTGCCGTTCACGAGGACACCGGTGTTGTCGACGATCGGGACGCTCGAGTGGATCAGGTTGTGGCGCGTGCCGTGGAACGACAGGTCGAACGGGCCCGCGGTGCGTCGGTCCCCGGCGGTGACGACGTCCACCACGACGTCGTCCGCGACGTCCGCGCCGTCCGCGCCGGCGAGCGCCCGGGCGACACCGGCGGGGCCGATCACGACCGCCCCGGGGTTCGCGCCGAGGATCCGCCGGACCTGCTCGGGCGTGACGTGGTCGGGGTGCTCGTGGCTGACGACGACGGCGACGACCCCGGTGACGTCGACGGGCCGGGTGAAGTTGCCCGGGTCGATGACCAGGCGCGCGCTGCCCTCGGTGACGATCTGGCAGGCGTGCTCGAGCTTGGTGACCTCCATGCGGGCGACCCTACGCGGCGGCGTGGCAGAGCGACGGCGCGGCGCGGCTTGGGTCGAACCACGAAAGCGACGACGAACCAGGCGCGGCGCCCGGTTCGACGTCGCGTTCGTGGTTCGGAGCTCGGCGATGCCACCGCCTACGCGCGGACGGCCCGGGGTGGCCCCGTCGTCGACCGCACCACGAGGTGCGCCGGGGACGCCGGCAACGGCCCCGCGAGCCCGCCGTCGACCTCGGCGAGCACGGCCCGAGCCGCGACCCGACCCTGGGCCACCGGGTCCTGGGCGATGGTGGTCAGCCCGGCGACCTCGCCGTACTCGTGGCCGTCGATGCCGATGACCGAGACGTCCTCCGGCACCGAGAGGCCCGCTCGACGCGCGGCGAGCACCACCCCGAGCGCCATCTCGTCCGACGCGCAGAACACCGCGGTCGGCCACGCACCGTCACGCCCGACACCGCGGCACCCGTCACGCCCGCCGAACAACGCCTCGCCCGCGTCGACGCCGCCCGCGAAGGAGAACCGCCCGTCGAGGATCCAGTCCTCCCGCACCGCGATCCCCCGCGCGGCGAGCGCGTCCACGAACCCGTCCCGCCGCAGCCACGGCACCGCCACGTTCATCCCCGCCTCGTCCTGTCCGCCGACGTAGGCCACGTCCCGGTGCCCGAGTCCGCACAGGTGCTCGACGGCGATCCCGGCCACGGCGACGTCGTCCACGCCGACGTTCCGGAGGCCCGGCGCCGGACCGCCGATCACGATCATGGGGTGCCGCGTGAGTTCGAGCTCGGCGCGCTCGGTCTCGTCGAGCACGAGCGACAGCAGGACGAGGCCGTCGACCCGGTGCCGCAGCATCGACCGTCGGAACGCCCGGTCGCGGTCGCCGCCGGGTCCGCCGAGGTTGTACAGCACCAGGTCGTACCCGGCCCGCCGCAGTTCGGCGTCGACACCGCCGAGCGCCTTGACGTAGAACCACCGGTCGATCACCGGGACGACGACGCCGATCGCGCGCTGCCGCCCCGTGGCGAGGCCGGCCGCCGCCGAGCTCGGTACGTACCCGAGCTCGTCGGCGACCCGTCGCACCTCGTCGATCGTGGTGTCCGCGACCGTCGACATCCCACGCAGTGCGCGGGACACCGTCGACTTCGACAGGCCCGTGACGGTCGCGATCTCCTGGATGCCCATGGACGGTCCCGGGAGGCCCGTCACCCGTCCGACGGCCGCCGCACGTCGGCGACGGGGCCGGTCTGCGCTCGCGCGACCGTCGGCACGCTGCCCGCCCCGGGGAGCGCACTGCCCGCCCCGGGGAGCGCCGTGCCGGGCGCTGCTCCGGGGATCGGGGCAACGCGCCGCGTCCGAGCGGCCCGACGACCGGCGGGCGCCAGTTCGTCCCACCCGACGTGGCGGTGCACCCGACCGTCCGCCGCGGGCTGCACGGCGATGCGGGACGGGTCCGACCGCCACCCCGACGGACCGGCACCGGCCGCGGCGACCGGCGCCGTCGACGGCCGCGCGACCGAAGCGTGGACCGGCGCCGCCCCGCCGACACCGTCGGTCGAACGGGTGCGGCGGAGCACCGACACCCGCCACCGGTCGAGCACCACCACGCCGAGCACGCAGACGAGCAGCGTGAGCGCCCAGCCGAGCGCCGGGCGACCGGTGAGCTCGCAGAACACTGTGGCCCCGAGGAACAGGATGCCGAAGGTGCCGACGAAGCCGATGGCTTCCTCGATCCGGGCCGTGGGCCGGGTCGGTCCGCGCTGTGCCATGGTCGTCAGCCCTTCACGCCGCCGGCGGTGAGGCCGGCCACGATGCGTCGTTGGAAGATGAGCACGAGGACCACGAGCGGGATCGTGACGATCGTGCCGGCGGCCATCACCGCCGTGTAGGGCTCCTGGTGCGGCTGGGACCCGGCGAACGAGGCGATCGCCACGGTCACCGGCTGCGTCGCGTCGCTCGAGAGCTGGGAGGAGATGAGGTACTCGTTCCAGCTCGAGATGAACGCCAGGATCGCCGTCGTGAACACGGCCGGGGCGGCCAGCGGCAGGATGATCCGTCGGAACGCCTGCACGCGGGTGCACCCGTCGATGCGTGCCGCTTCCTCGAGGTCCCACGGCATCTCGCGGAAGAAGCTCGCGAGCGTGTAGACGGTCAGGGGCAGCACGAACGAGATGCTCGGCAGGATCAACGCCTGGTACGAGCCCATCCACCCGATGTCCGTGAACAGCTGGAACAGCGGGGAGATGAGCGCGACGCCCGGGAACATCGACGCCGCGAGGATCGCACCGGCGATGAGCGACTTGCCCTTGAACTCCAGACGGGCCAGGGCGTACGCCGCGCTCGTGCCGACGAGCAGGGCGATGATCGTCACGACGCCGCCGATGAGGAGGCTGTTCGCGAGCGCCCGCCCGAGGTGGTTGCCGAGCGACGTCGAGAACGCCGTCGCGTAGTTGTCGAGCGTGACGTGCGTCGGCCACGGTGTGGCGTCGAACGTGAACCCGACGTCGCGGAAGCTGGTCACCACCATCCAGTAGAACGGCAGGAGGCACCAGACGGCGATGACGATGGCCTGCACGGCGGTGCGGATCCGCGGGCCGGTGTGGCGCTTGACCCGAACGTCGCTGCGGTCGACGGCGATGTCGCGGGCTCGGGCGTTGGACCGGGGACGGTCGGCTGCGAGGGTCACTTGAGCTCCCCCTTCTGCTGGGCGGCCTGCGTCTGCACCACGTTGGCGCCGAGGAACCGCACGAAGACGAACGCGACGATGAAGATCACCAGGAAGGTGATGGTCGACAGGGCCGACGCGGAGTTGAAGCCCTGCCGGATCTGTTCGACGACGAGGATCGACAGGGTCGTGGTGGCGTTGCCGGAACCACCGCCACCGCCGGTGAGGATCGCCGGCAGGTCGTACATGCGCAGCGCGTCGAGCACGCGGAACAGGACGGCGACCATGAGCGCCGGCTTGATGAGCGGCAGGGTGATGAGCACGAAGCGCTGGACGGTGGAGGCGCCGTCCATCTTGCCGGCCTCGTAGACCTCTTCCGGGATGAGCTGCAGCCCCGCGAGGATGAGCAGCGCCATGAACGGCGTGGTCTTCCAGGTGTCGGCGATGATGACCGCCCACCGGGACGCCCACTCGCCGCTCGTCCAGAGGATCTGCTGCCCGATGACGTGGTTGAGCACGCCGTTCGCGTCGAAGATGAAGTACCAGAGCTTCGCGGTGACGGCGGTCGGGATGGCCCACGGCACGAGGATCGCGGCACGGACGAGGGCGCGGCCCTTGAAGTTGCGGTTCATGATGATCGCCATCCACACGCCGATCACCGTCTCCAGGGCGACGGTGACGACCGTGAAGAAGAACGTGTTGCCCATCGACACCCAGAACTGGGAGCCGAGGCTGCCGGGTGGGCAGGTGACGTTCCCGCACTGCTGCCCGAGCCAGTGCACGTAGTTCGTCACGCCGGCGAAGCCGCCCTCGACGAAGAGCTGGGTCGCCTTGTCGAGACCCTGGTCGAGCTGGAACGACTGGATGATCGCGCTGACCACCGGGTAGCCGATGACGATGGCGAGGAGCACGATCGTCGGGCCGATGAGGTACACGGCCCATCGGCCGTGCTCGGCGTTGAGTCCGCCCTTGCGCCGCTTCTGCGGCTCCATGCCCGTCGGGTTGGGGATGGCGGCGGGGATCTCGGTTGCTGCTGACACGTGACGGCCTCCTTGCCGGGTGTCGGAACGCAGGATGGGACGGACGGGAGGCGCGGGGCGGGGTCGACCCGCGCCTCCAGTCCGATGCGGCGTACGCCGCGTACTCGGGTGCTAACTGCCGCTGCTGGTGGCCGTCTTGAGGGCCGCCTGCATGTCCTTCATCGCCTCGTCGACGCTCTTCGATCCCTTGAGCGCGGCGTAGGTGTTGTCCTGGATCGCCTTCGTCACGGCCGGGTAGAACGGCGTGACCGGGCGCGGCTCGGCCGACTCGATGGACTTGAGCAGGGTCGGCAGGTAGGGCAGCTTCGCCGTCAGCTCGGAGTCGGTGTAGAGGTCACCGACGACCGGTGCGAGCGAGCCCTGCGTGGCGAAGAACTTCTGCGTCTCGTTCGACTCCAGGAACTCCAGGAAGTCGTGCGCGGTCGCCTTGTGCTTCGAGTACACGCTGATCGCGGCATTGTGACCGCCGAGCGTCGAGGCGCCGGTGCCGTCCTTGCCGGGGATCGGCGCGATGCCGAAGGTGTCCTTGACCGTGCTCGACCCGTCCGTCTTCGCGAGGCTGTAGACGTACGGCCAGTTGCGCAGGAACAGCAGCTTGCCGGCCTCGAAGGCGGTGCGGCCCTGCTCCTCCTGGTAGGTGATCGCCTCGGCGGGGATGTTGCCGTCCTTGAAGGCGTCGACCAGGTTCTGCAGGCCGGCCTTCGCGTCGGACGTGTCGACGTCCGGCGTGCCGCCCTTGCTGAGGACCGAGCCGCCGGAGCCGTTGATCGCCTCGGAGGCGTTCACGGTCAGGCCCTCGTACTTCGCGAACTGCCCGGCGTAGCAGCCGATGCCGGCCTGCTTGGCGATGTCGCAGTCCTGCATCATCTCGTCCCAGGTGGTCGGGGGCGTCTTGACGAGGTCCTTGCGGTAGTAGAGCAGCGCGCCGTCGGAGGTCTGCGGTGCCGCGTAGAGCGTGTTGTTGTAGGTGGCCGTCTTGACGGTGGCCGGCAGGAGCTTCGACGTGTCGATCTTCATGCTGCCGGTGAGTGGGGTGAGCCAGCCCTTCGCCGCGAACTCGGCGGTCCAGACGACGTCCACGTCGACGACGTCGTAGTTCGCGTCCTTCGCCTGGAAGTGCTGGACGAGGTCGTCGTGCTGCTGGTCGGCCTGGTCGGACTGCTCCTTGAAGGTGACCTTCTCGTCGGGGTGGGCCTTGTTCCACTTCGCGATCAGGGGGCGGACGACGTTCGAGTTGTCCTTGCCCTGCACGTAGGTGATGGGCCCGCGGCTGTCCTGACCGTTCTTGGCGTCGTCCGACGCCGAGCTGCCGCTCGAGCACCCGGTCAGCACGAGGCCGATGACCGCGATCCCCGCTACGGATGCGAACCGCACTTTGGCGCGTGTTGTCTTCACAGTGTCGTCTCCACGTTGAGATCACCAGGCGAGGACGACCGGGTCGACGCTGCCTGGAGCAGGCGACGCTGCCTGCTGGAGGAGGAAGCTACGCCCGCTCTCAGCCGTTCGCAACCGGTTGCAAAGATTCCGTGACCTGCTCGTGACCACCGTGCGCCGTTCGCTTTTCGGGTGTGAGCGCTCACCCTCGTCCGGGGGCTCGTCAGCGCGGCCGTGCGGGGTTCCGCACGATCACCGCCAGCGGCCCCGCTCCCCGTTGTCGCCGCCGCGGCCTGGCACCTACCGTCCACACCATGGCCACCACCAGCACCGCTCGTGCACTCCCCGCACCCCGACGCGTGATCGACGTCGACCTCGACGCACCGCTCCCCCGCCTCGTCGCGGACGGCACGGGCTCGTCCGCGCTGGTGATCGGCTACCGCGGCGGGCGTCCGACGGGCACGCTCGACGTCGAGCTCACCGACGACCCCGCCGACGCCGCCCGTGCGCTCGGATCGCTGCGGGAGACCGTGCTCGCCGACGTCGAACCGGTGCCGGACGCGCTCCTGCCGACGATCTCCGTGGTCGTCTCGACGGTGGTGGACCGCGTCGAGGACCTCGGCGCACTGCTCGACGTCCTCGAGCACCTGGACTACCCCGACCACGAGGTGATCGTCGTCGACAACCGCGTCCGGGTGCCCGCCGACGACCGGCTCCCGGCACTGCTCGCGGGTCGGGGCGTGCGCCTCGTGACGGAGCGCCGGCCCGGCCTGTCCGCCGGCCGCAACGCCGGGGTCGCGGCCGCCCGCGGCGAGGTCGTCGCGTTCACCGACGACGACGTGCGGGTCGACCCGCAGTGGCTGCGCGCACTCGGCGCGCGGTTCGTCCGCGAGGCCGACCTCGACGCGGTGTCCGGCGTGATCCTCCCCACCGAGCTCTCGACGCCCGCGCAGATCTGGTACGAGGCGTACTACGGCGGGTTCAGCGGCGAGCGCACCTTCGCGCCCGTCACGATCGTCCCCGACGACGTCGCCGGCACGATGCGGCACGCGCGGGTGCAGGCGGTCCGCCCGGACGGGTCGGTCGTGAAGCACTTCGCCGTGTACGGCATCGGCGCCTACGGCGCGGGCGCCAACATGGCGTTCCGGCGGTCGGTGATCGACGCCGTCGGCGGGTTCGACACCACGCTCGGCGCGGGCTCCCCGGCCCGTGGCGGCGAGGACCTGGCGATGTTCATCGAGACGCTCTGGCGCGGTGGGCGCATCGGGTTCGAGCCGCGAGCGGTCGTGCACCACCGGCACCGGCAGAGCATCGAGGACCTGCACAAGCAGCTGCACGGCAACGGCGTCGGGTTCACCGCGCTGATGTGCGCCCTCGCCGCCAAGGACCGGCGGCACGTCGCGGTCCTCGCCCGGCTCGTGCCCGCCGCCGCGATGGTGAAGCTCCGCGAGACGGTCGGACGGCTGCGCACCGGCAGCGCACCGGCCCCCGCTGCCGTCGAGTCCGCGCCCGTCGGTCCCGCGATCCCCGCCGTCCCGGACGCCGGGGTGCCGCGGTCCCTGGCCTACCACGAGCTCCGGGGCTTCCCGGCGGGCCCGGCGGCGTGGTTCCGCAGCCGTCGTCGCTGGCGGGACGTCGAGGCCGGCCGGTTCCACGCCGGGTGAGCCCGCGGGCGGTTCCGCGCCCGGCCCCCTCGGTCGGCGGACGCGTCGCTCCCAGCCCCGTAGGATCGGTGCAGCTGCCCGTACCGCGCGGGTCGGAGGAGGACGCATGCCGCTGGGGCCCACGCTCGTGCTCGAGCCCGTCACCGTGCCGACGTCCCACGCCACCACGGAGACGGCCGTCTGCGTGTGCGGCCACGCGCAGGACGCCCACGAGCACTACCGGCCGGGCAGCGACTGCGCCCTCTGCGACTGCCCGAGGTACCGCCGCCGCCGGTGACCGCTGCGGGAAACCGCCGCTTCCCCGCACCCGCCCCGGGACCGCCTTGTCGGTGTCCGGACGGCCCTGTTCACTCGAGACATGGCCAACTCCCCCGCGGCGCTCGCGTGCATCGTCCTCGCCCACGAGGACCCCCAGCACGTCCGACGACTCGTCGAGGCACTCGACCCGTTCCCGGTGTTCCTGCACGTCGACGCGCGCACCCCGGACGACGTGCACCGTGCGATGACCGAGGGGCTCCCCGACCGGGTCCGCCTCCTGCCGCGACTGCGGACGGGCTGGGCGAAGTGGGAGAACGTCGCGGCCGAGGTCTCCGGCTACCGTGCCGCCCTCGCCGAGACCGGCGCGCGCCACGTGGCGGTGCTGACCGGCAGCGACTACCCGCTGGCGAACCCCGCCGAGATCACCGCACTGCTCGACGCCCACCGTGACCAGTCCTTCCTCATCCCGCACCCCCTCCCACACGCGGCGTGGGGCGCCAGCGGCGGGGTCGCCCGGATGCGGTACCCGCACTGGGCGTGGCGGAAGCACATGCTCCGCCTGCCGATCCCCCGCCGGATCCCGCGTGACGTCGTGCTCACCGGCGGGTCGCAGCTCAAGGTCCTCAGCGCCGCACACGCGGCCGCGGTCGTCGATGTCGTCGATGCCCGTCCCGACCTGGTCCGCTTCTGGCGCCGCACCTGGATCGCCGACGAGTCGTTCGTGCCGACCGTGCTGAACTCCCCCGCCCTGGTCGACGGCTTCGCCGAGGACCACGTCCCGCACACCCTGTGGTTCATCGGCTGGGACGGCTCGAAGATGAAGAGCCCGCCGTGGCTGACGCTCCCCCACGCTGGTCGACTCCTCGAACGATGGACGACGGACCCCACCGCGATGCCGCACCTCTTCGCCCGCAAGTTCTCGACCGCTGCGAGCTCGGACCTGCTCGATCTCGTCGACCAGGCGTTCGGACTCCGACAGCACGTCCGGACCCCGGAGGTGGGTGTCTCGTGACCGTTCCCCAGACCCGCCGCGAGGCCCGCCACGCCGCAGCCACCCCGCCCGACGCCGACAGCACCGGTCGGAAGGCCGCTGCGGTCGAGGCCGCCGAGGCAGCCGCCGCCGTCGAGGCCGCCGCCCACACCGTCCCCGACACCGGCAGCACCGCGGTCCAGAAGGGCGCGTCCGTCCTGTTCGGCCGTGGCCTGCTGTACGTGGTCGTGTGGTCGATGCAGCTCGTCGTCAGCTCGCTGATCTCGCCGGTGCTCGCGCACCTCATGCCGCTCTCCGAGTTCGGGGTGCTCGCCTCGGCGATCGCGCTCTACCAGGCGCTCGTCGTGCTCGCGGTCGCGGGACTCGACCAGGCGTCCGTGCTGCAGCGCGCCGAGGACGGCGGTGACGACCGGAAGGCCCGCGGGCTCATCGCGGTCGGCATCGTCCTCGCAGCCGTCGTCACCGCGGTCGCCCTCGCCACGATCCCGCTCTGGGGCGACGTCGCCGGGTTCGTCGGCGAACACCCGATCCTGCTCGTCGCCGTCCTCTGGATCTTCCCCGCCGCGGTCGTGCAGCTCTCCCTCGCGATCCTGGTCGCCCAGGACCGCATCCGGGTCTTCGCGGTCACGAGCCTGCTGTCCTCGGTCGGCGGTTCGATCATCGGCCTCGGCCTGCTCGTGTTCGTGCACGCCGACGCCACGACCTACGCCTGGGGCGGCGTGTTCGCCCAGGCCGCCGCGATGGTCATCGGCTTCGCGGCGACCCGGCCTCGCCTCGCCGGTCTGTTCGACCGCCAGACCACCGCACGGGCCTTCAAGCTCGGCGTGCCGATCGCCCTCGGCAACCTGTCCTACTTCGTGCTGAACGCCGGCGACCGGATCGTCGTGCAGCGGCTGCTCGGCCCGGACGAGGTCGCGCGCTACCAGATCGCCTACGTCGTCGGCTCCGCCGTGATCCTCCTGCTGACCTTCACGAACCAGGCGTGGGCACCGCACTTCGCGGCGCTCCGGGACGCCGTCGCCCGTCGACAGCTGGCCCTGCACGCCCGGGACCAGCTCTACCTGCTGCTCGCCCCGGTGCTGCTCGCGGTCACCCTCGTGTCACCGGTCGCGCTGCCGATCCTCGCACCGGCGTCCTACCGCGTGCACGAGCTCACCGTCGTGGTCTTCATCGTGGCGCTCACGGCGTTCCCGGTGATCGCCAGCGGCGCGACCGGACGGCTCCTGCTCGTGGAGCGTCGCGGCGTCGCCGTCGGGGTGATCGCGGCCATCGCCGGTGCCGTCAACATCGGCGCGAACCTGCTGCTGGTCCCGCTGCTCGGCATCGCCGGGGCCGGGGTCTCCACGGTCTTCGCCTACATGGTGCTCGCGGCGCTCCAGCAGCTCTCGCTCCCCGACCGCCGGGAGTGGCGCGGCCCGCGTGCCCGGACGGTCCTCGTCCTGGCGGCCGTGGTGGTCGTCGCCGGGGTGTCCGTCCTCCTGCCCCAGGACCTCGTGTGGAACATCGTCCGCGTGGCCGGCGTCCTCGGCTGCCTGCCCTGGTTCATCCGCAGGCTCGCGATCGCCCGAGGAGGCACACCGTGACCCACGCCCCGGAACGCCCCGACCGTCGACTGCGGATCGCGGTCGTCACGAACGGGCTCGCCATCACCGGCGGGGTCGAGCGGTGCGTCCTCGAGGACACCCGCGAGCTCGTGCGCGCCGGGCAGGACGTCGAGGTCTGGCACCGCGGCCACCTCGCCCCGGGACCCGACGGCGCCGAACCCGGCAGCGACCAGTTCGCCGAGCTCGGGGTCGCCCTGCACCGCACCGGCGACCGGTCCTTCGGCCTCCGCAGCGCAGCCGGCGACGCCGCACGGTTCGTCCTCGACGGCCTCCGCCTCCGCCGCTCGCGCCCCGACGTCATCTGGCTGAACCGGCCCGAGCACCTCCCCTGGGGCCGTGTGGCGTCCGTGGTCTCCGGCGTCCCGCTCGTCGTGCACCTGCACCACGCGCCGAACTACCGACGCCTCGGGCCGATCGCCGGCGGCCGCACGCACTACCTGGCCGTCTCGCACGCGATGGCTCGCGCGTGGGCGGACGTGGGCATCCCGGCCTCGCGGATCACCGTCGTCCCGAACGGCGTCGACACCGCCCTCTTCCCCGCGGCCACACCGTCCGCGACAGTCCGCGCCCGCCGCACCCTCGGGCTCGACGACGACACCCGGACCGTCCTCTACTACGGCCGCCTCACCCGGTCGAAGGGCGTGCTCGCACTACTCGAGGCCTGGCGCCTCGTGCTCGAGCAGGACGCCGAACGCCACCGCGCCCGCGCGCCGCGCGCCGCCGTGCGTGCCCTCACCCCCGCGCTCGGGCCCGCCGGCACGCACCACGCCACGCAGCCGCACCACCCGCCCGTGCTCGTGCTCGCCGGAGCGGCCGCGCCCGACGACGCCGAGGACGTCCGACGCGCCGTCGCGTCCCTCCCCGCCGGCTCCGTCGTGCTCCTCCCCGAGCGGGACGACGTCGTCACCCTGCTCCACGCCGCCGACATGGTCGTCGTGCCGTCCATCGAACCCGAGGGCTTCGGCCGGGTCGTCGTCGAGGCGATGTCCGCCGGCCGCCCGGTCGTCGCCGCCGCGAGCGGTGGCACGGGCGAGATCCTCGCCGGCGAGTGGGCGACGTCGACCGTCGACCCGACCGACCCCGAGGCGCTCGCCACCAAGGTCCTCGACACCCTCGACCGCGCCGACCGCGACCCCTCCCTCGGCGAGCGCTGCCGCGCCTGGGTGCGCGACCACTACGGCCGCGGACCGCACGTGGCCGGACTCCTGCGCGCCCTGCTCACGCACGCCCGTCGCTGAAGCCCAGGAGGCGCGGCTCCCCCTGGCACCGCCCCTCCCGTCCGTCGCGTGCTCGCGCCCGTGTCGCCCTCTGCTCGCCGCCTGACCGTTCCGGTTCGCGATCCCCGAGGATCACGAACCAGAACGGTCACACCTCCCGTCCGCAACGTGCTCTCCCCGCGCGATGTCCGCCGTTCCCGCAGGCGTCCGCCCGCCGGTACCGCGCCGCTCGCCGCGATGAGGTCGCGCCCACGACGACGGCCACCCGCGGCGGCACGCGCCGCACCAGCGTGCGAGGTCGCGCGCACGGTGCGACGCCTCGCGGGCCGCACCGCGCGCGGAACCTCGCACGCTGCGCCCGCGACCCGCGCAAACGCGCGGACGGCGGACGGGGAGGCGCGGTGCCCACCGGCACCGCGCCTCCCCGTCCGCCCCGTGGTGGCGCCGACGGCGACGGTCACCCGCGGCGGCACGCGCCGCACCAGCGTGCGAGGTCGCGCGCACGGTGCGACGCCTCGCGGGCCGCACCGCGCGCGGAACCGCGCACGCTGCGCCCGCGACCCGCGACCCGCGCGAACGCGCGGACGACGGACGGGAGGCGCGGTGCCCACCGGCACCGCGCCTCCCGTCCGTCGAGTGCTGCCGGGTCAGCCGGTGAACGCCCGGAACTCGGCCAGGCCGACGTTCCGTGTGCTCGCCGACACCCCGGTGACGGTGAACCGGACCCACGTGACGTTGCGTGCCGAGAAGTCCACCGCGAGCGGCGACGCGTCGTTCGGGAGTGTCCCGACCGCCACCTGGCTGCCGTCGGAGAACGTCAGGGTGCCGCTCGTGACCTGGTCGTCGCTGTTCGGCCGGTCGTACAGGACGACCCGGTTCACCGCCTTCGACGAGGACCAGTCGAGCTGCAACCAGACACCGGTCGTGCCCCAGGGAGCGACCCACTCGGCGGTCGTGTTGTCGGGGTAGCCGCTGATGACCCCGTCGATCGCCTTGGCGGCGGTCTGCCCGGTCGAGGTGTCGTCCCACGCCGCGGTGGCGGTCGCCGAGCCCGTGACGTCGGTCGCGCCCCCGGGCGTCGGCGTCGGCGTCGGGGTCGGCGTGGGCGTCGGGGTCGTGCTGCCCGGGGCGAACGTCCGGATCTCCGCCAGGCCGACGTTGCGCGTCGTCGCGCTGACGCCGGTGACGGTGAACTTCACCCAGCTGGCCTGCCGCGACGAGAAGGTGACGCGGGTGAACGCGCCGCCGTTGTCGAGCGTCGGCACGGCGACGCTGCTCCCGTCGGAGAACGTCAGCGTGCCGGCCGTGACCTGGTCGTCGGCGTTCGGACGGTCCGCGAGGTCCACGGCGCCGAGCGTCACCGGGCTCGACCACGCGAGCTGCAGCCACGAACCGGTGCCGCCCCCGCGGGTCGCCCATTCGGCGGTCGGCGCGTCGGGGTAGCCGCTCGCGACGCCGTCGACGGCCTTCACGGCGGTCTGTCCGTCCGCGGGGTTCTCGCTGCTCGCGGTGACGGCCGCACCGGCGGTCACGTCGGCTCCGACGGACCCGCCCGAACCGGTGCCCGGGTCGGTGGGCGTCTGCGTGCCGACCGTGTACTCACGGCTGAGCCACGAGCCCTCGGGACGCGACGAGCAGGACGCCACCGAGGCGCAGGTCTCGGCGTCGTACGCGGAGTAGGCGAAGAACGCGTTCCCCTTCGCCTGCGTCTGCGCGGCGGTGAGGTTCGAGGGCTTGTCCGCGACCGGGTACCCCATGTACCCGGTGAGCGTGCTCGCCGTCGTGAGCTGCTGCTGCGCCGACTTCGTGAGGTACGCGACGGTGTGGTGGTCGCTGTGGTCGCCGTCGCCGTAGGTGCCGACGTGGTCGAGGGTGTGCACCTCCTGCGGCCCGTACCCGTTCATCAGCGCGAGCACGGTGGCCTGGAGCTGGGCGAGCGTGTAGGTGGTCCCGTAGGTCGCACCGGAGACCGTGCTCATGCTCGTGATCGAGCGCTGGTAGAGCTTCTGCAGGCTCTGGTACCGGGTGGCGGCGAACCCGGAGCCGTCGATGTTGCCGTCCGGCAGCTGCAGGTAGACCAGGCTGAGCCGTGGGTCCGCCGTCAGGGTGCGCGTCACGACCGTCTTGCCACCGGCGCTGACCGAGCCCGAGGTCCAGGCGTTCGTGACGCCGGCGAGGTTCGCGTAGGCGGCCTCGAGGCCCGTCTGCCGGCCCTTCCAGTACGTGGCGGACTTGCCCGCGTCCCCGGCGGTGACGATGACCGAGCGAACGCACTTGTCCGCGTCGATGTCCTTGCGGAGCTCGGTGCCCTCGAACAGCAGGTCGTCGTCGGCGTGCGCGACGACGGTGAGGACCTTCCCCGCGCTGCACTCCGCGGTGGTCGCCGCACCGGCGCTCGACGGCGCGAGGAGGCTCGGCGCCGAGACGGTGGCGCCCGTGATGACCGCTGCCGCGACCGCGAGTGCCACCTTCCAACGGCGTCGGATGGTGGCACTCGGGGTCGGGGCGTCTCGCTGCATGTCGTCTTCTGTGCGTGGGTGGGT
>NZ_JAFEVQ010000024.1:0-60260 GCF_020882855.1 Curtobacterium sp. GD1
AGCGGGCCCGGCGCGCCCGAGCCGGGCCCGCTAGCGCGCCGTGCTCGCGCGCAGCACGACCTCGCCGTCGATGGCGCCGTCCGCCTCGAGCCCGAGGGCCCGCCGCACCGCCCGCTCCCCGATCTCCTCGAGGGGCAACCGCACCGTGCTCAGCGCCGGCACGACGTCGGCGAGCATCCGCACGTCGTCGAACCCCGCGACCCCGACGTCCACCCCCGGGACGAGCCCGCGCTCCCGGATCGCCGCGACCGCCCCCACCGCCATGAGGTCCGTGACCGCGAACACGCACCGCGGCAACGCCCCCGAGCCCGCCGCAGCCCGGTCGAGCAGCGACACCATCGCCCGGTACCCGCCGTCCCGCGTGAACTCCGACGGCACCACGGCGTCGTCGGGCACCCGGATCCCGTGGGCGGCGAGGCCCGCGACGAAGCCCTCGTAGCGCGCGTGCGCGGTGGCGAGCGACGGATCCCCGGCGAGCACCGCGAACGAGTCGTGCCCCTGTTCCACCAGGGCCCCGGCGAGCGCCGCAGCACCGCTGAGGTTCCGGATCACGAGTGGTTGCACTCCCGACACGCCTGCCACGGCGCCGTCGAGGTCGGACACGAGCGCCGACACCCCCGCGCCGGCCGCGACGAGTCCGGAGACGGCCGACGCCAGCTCGGCGCCACCACCGAGGCGACGGCTCACCGCGAGCACCACGGCCCGCGGCCGGAGCCCCGCGACGACGCCGAGGACGGCCGCCTCGCGCGACGGGTCCCCTCCCGTCGACGTGATCGTGACGACGAGCCCGGCGTCGTCGGCGGCGCGGATGGCCCCGGCGGCGATGGCCGCGAAGTACGGATCGGCGATGTCACCCACGACGAGCGCGAGCGTCGTGGTGGTCCCGCGGGCGACCGCCTGGGCCTGCACGTTGGCGGTGTACCGGAGCTCCTGGGCCGCGGCGTGGACGCGGTCGACCGACTCCTGCCGGACCTTCCGCACGCTGCCGTTGAGCGCGCGCGACGCGGTCGCGAGCGAGACGCCTGCCCGCGCAGCCACGTCCGCCAGGGTGACCGAGCTCCGTTCGGGCATGTCGCGCCTCCAGTCCGTCGGCTCCGCGCTGTGTGGCGAGGGCTGTCTGTGGCGAGGATAGCGATTTCCCGCCCGCCGGGGCGGAGCCGCGGCAACGGACCGAGCCGTCACGTCACAATGTCCAAACATTCTGCAGGAAAGCGCTTGCCAGAATCACCGGGCGTCGTGTAGACCTTGTCTCCTCGGCCGAGACACCCCGAACGCTCGCCCACGGCAGACGCCAGTGGTCCCGAACGAAAGCAGTGACGATGAAGTCATCCAAGAAGATGCTCGCGCTCGCCGGCGGCATCGCCGCACTGGCGCTCCTGAGCGGCTGCGCCTCCGGCAGCGGTTCCGGCGACGGCGGCAAGGTCGACCAGCTGACCTTCTGGCTCTCCACGTCGACGGCGCAGGAGAAGGGCTACCAGGACCTCGCGACCGACTACGAGAAGAAGACCGGCGTCACGGTCAAGATCGTGAACCTGCCGTACGACGGGCTGCAGACGAAGCTCCGCGAGTCGGCGCAGGCGAACTCGCTGCCCGACGTCGTGCGAGCCGCGGGCATCGACCCGATCTGGACCGGCAAGACCGTCGACCTGGCCTCGATCGTGGACGACGACGCGAACAAGATCGACAAGGACATCATCGCGAAGGACGACGACGGCAAGGTCACCTCGATCCCGTCCGACGTCACCGCGGCGGGCCTGTTCGTGAACAAGTCGCTGTTCGACAAGGCCGGCATCGCCTACCCGACGGACCCCGCGAAGGCCTGGACCTGGGACGAGTTCCTGCAGGCCGCCGACCAGGTGAAGGCGAAGACCGGCGCGAAGTACGACCTGGTGTTCGACTCCTCGCCGTCCCGCCTGCGCGCCTACATGTTCACCAAGGGCACCGACTTCATGCAGCAGGAGAAGGACGGCTCCTTCCCGACCGACGCGAAGACCGTCTCGGCGCTGCAGGACTTCGCCGACATGAACGACGACTCCACGATGCCGAAGTCGGTGTGGACGAGCGGGCAGGACCCGAACGCCCTGTTCAAGAGCGGCCAGGTCGTCGCCTACTTCTCGGGCGTCTGGCAGTCGTCGGACTTCGCGTCGAACATCACCGACTTCGACTGGGCCAGCGCCGCGACTCCGGCCGACCCGACGCACGCCACCGAGATCAACTACGGCGGCAACATCGTCGGCTTCGAGAACTCGGACGCCCGCGGGACCGCGGCGAAGAAGTTCATCGACTACATGTACGAGCCGACGAACTACGCCAAGCTCGTGACGACGAACGGCTTCCTGCCGGTGGAGACCGGACTGGACATCAGCTACCCGTTCGAGTCGCAGGCCGCCAAGGACTCCTTCGCGCTCTACCAGAAGGAGATCGACGCGGCGGACCCGATCTCGAGCTCCTACGCCAAGGAGAGCGCGAAGTGGGCGGTCGAGGGCAAGGAACTCGGCACCGACCCCACCACCGCCGAGGTCGGCAAGCTCATCAACGGGCAGCAGTCGGCCAAGAAGACCCTCGAGACGATCACGAAGTACTACGAAGAGCACGTCGGATGACGGATCGGGGTCGGGTGCACGCACCCGACCCCGGCGTCTTTCCCCCCAGCAACACCGCGACGAACGAAGAGGATCATCGTGAGCATCCCCACCGCAGCCGGCGACGTGCAGACCGCCGTGCCCACCCCGGTGCCGCCCCGCCGGCCCGCCGCCGCGAGGACCACCAAGCGCCGCCGCTCCGGCGTCAGCAAGCCCGTCCTCGCCCCGATCCTCTTCGTCAGCGTCAACGCGGTGCTGTTCGTCGTGTTCTTCGTGTGGCCCGCGGTCATCGGCCTCGGCTACTCGTTCACCGACTACAACGGTGTCGTCGCCCCGAAGTTCATCGGACTCGAGAACTACTTCGAGCTGTTCGCCGACGACACCTTCTACGCGGCGCTCCTCCGAACGTTCCTCTACGCGATCGTGGCGGTGCCGCTCGGCTTCGTGCTCTCCCTGTCGATGGCGCTCATGCTCACGAGCCCCGCGGCGAAGGGCCGGAGCGTCGCTCGCATCGTCTTCTTCGTGCCGTGGCTCATCTCGCCGATCGTCACCGGCGTCATCTGGCGGTGGATGTTCGGCGAGAACTTCGGGCTCGCGAACTTCGTCATCGAGTCCTTCGGCGGCAAGGCCGTCCCGTGGCAGTCGAACGCGGACCTGTCGCTGCTCGTCGTGGTGTTCGCCACCGCGTGGGCCGGAGCCGCCTTCAACATGCTGCTGTTCGTGGCCGCGATCCGGAACGTGCCGCAGTCCTACTACGAGGCGGCGTCCCTCGACGGCGCCGGCGCCTGGCACCAGTTCCGCTACATCACGCTGCCGAGCATCGCACCGACGTCGTTCATCGTGGTCCTGCTGTCGTCGCTCGGCGCCTTCAAGGAGTTCGCGACGATCCAGGCACTCAACGGCGGCGGTCCCGGCACCGACAACAACCTGCTCGTGCAGTACATCTACACGAACGGGTTCCAGAACGCCCACATCGGCTACGCGAGCGCGGCGTCGATGGTCCTCATGCTCATCCTCATGGCCATCGCGCTCATCCAGCTGGCCGTGAACCGTCGGACGGAGGCCCGCCGATGACCGCCACCCTGCCCAGCGCCTCCGGCGCACCCGCGACCGACGTCACGTCGGGGACCGCCAAGAACAAGAACACGACCAGGACCAAGCGCCTCGACGGCCCGCCCCGCCCCAGGGCCATCGCCGCCACCGCCCTGCTCTGGGTCTTCATCATCGCGTTCGGCTTCCCCGTGCTCTGGTTCGTCCTCAGCGCGTTCAAGCCCGGCGGCGAGCTGTTCTCCTACCCGCTCACCCTGTTCCCGAAGACGTGGTCGGTCAGCGGCTTCACGGAGGCCTGGGCGAGCTACGACTTCGCCCGCTACTTCGGCAACACCGTCATCGTCGCGCTGGTCACCACCGTCCTCACCGTGCTGGCGAGCGCGGCGACGGGGTACGCGCTGGCGAAGTACGACAACAGGTGGCTCAAGGTCTTCTTCGTCTGCATCCTCGCGACGACGATGCTCCCGACCGAGGTCATCCTCGCGCCGACGTTCATCGTGATCCGCGACCTCGGCATGTACGACTCGCTCGCCGGGATCATCGTGCCGTCGGTGATCACCGCGACCGGCATCTTCATGTTCCGGCAGTTCTTCCTCACCGTGCCGGACGACCTCGTCGAAGCCGCCCGCATCGACGGCGCGAGCGAGTTCGGCATCTTCTGGCGGATCATGCTGCCGATCTCCCGCCCGATCATGCTGACGCTCGCGATCTTCTCGTTCCAGTGGCGGTGGAACGACTACATCTGGCCGCTGCTCGTCCTCAACGACCCCCACCAGTTCACGATCCAGATCGCGCTGCAGAGCATCGTCGGCGCGGAGAACGTCAACTGGACGGTCCTGCTCGGCGCCTCGGTGATCTCGATCATCCCGCTCGTCCTCATCTACCTGGTCTTCCAGAAGTACGTGAACGGCGCGGACCTCAACGCGGGCCTCAAGGACTGATGGGCTTCCTCGACCTCGCCGGCACCGCGGCCGACGCCGACGCGGCCCGGCTCCGGCAGGCCACCGACGCCCCGGAGACGCTGCAGCACCGCGAACTCATGGCGCGCGCCCTCACCCTGGTCGGGGCGTGGGTCCGGAACGAGCGGACGGGAGGCGCGGCTCGCCCCACCGACGACGACCTCGCCACCGCGCACGGCTGGGTCCGGCACCTCGCCACCAGGCAGTCCCCCGGCGGCACGTTCGTCGGCGGCGACAACGTCCTCTCCCCACCCGACTCCGCGTTCACGGTCAACGACGTGTGCGACGCGCTCGAGCTCCTCGCGCCGTACCGTGCGACCGTGCCGACGGCCGCGGCGCTGGCCGACGACCTCGACGAGATCGTGCACCGCGCGACCCCGGCGTTGCTGACGGGTGGCGTGCACACCCCGAACCACCGGTGGGAGATCGCGGCCGCACTCGCCCGCGTCCACCGGCTCCACCCCGACCCGGCCCTCGTCGAGCGGATCGACGAGTGGCTCGCCGAGGGACCGGACATCGACGCCGACGGCCTGTGGTCCGAGCGCAGCCCGAACTACGCCGCGGCGGTCTCGTGCCCGTCCTTCCTCGTGCTGGCGTCGGTGCTGGGGCGGCCCGAGCTGCTCGACCCGGTGCGCCGCTCGCTCGACGCGACGCTCGCGCTGCTCCTGCCCGACGACACCGTCGAGACCGTGCAGTCCCGACGGCAGGACCAGTCGCAGCCGTTCGGGATCGGACCGTTCGCACCCCTGCTCTGGCACGTCGCGGTGCTCGACGGCCGAGCCGACCTCGCCGCCGTCGCCGCCCGGGCAGCGGTCGCCGACACCTGGCAGCCCGGCGCGGTGGCCGCACGGGCGATGACCGACCCGGTGCTCGAGCGGCCGCTGCCGGCGGGCGCACCGCTCCCCCGGGGCACCTCGACGTTCCGGGCGGCACGGCTCGTCCACGTCCGCGAGGCCGACCGCGACGTCGTGCTCTTCGCCGGCTCGGACGTCCCGGCGGCCGGACACGTCCGCTCCGGGCTCGCGAACAGCCCGACGTTCCTGCGGGTCGTCGCCGGCGCCGTCGTCCTCACCGACGTCCGGCTCTCGCGGGAGTTCTTCGGCCTCGGCCCGTTCCGCCCGACGAGGCTCGAGGACCTCGGCGCCGGCCGGTTCCGGCTGACCGAACGCGTGTCGGCCGGCTACCACCAGCCGCTCGCACCCGAGCACCGGCTGGCCGACGGTGACTACGCGCTCGCCGACGAGGGGCGGTTCTCGGCGTCGATGGCGTTCGGCAGCCGGACCGCCGACGAGGTGGCGCTCACGACGACGATCGACGTCGCCCTGACGGCCGACGCGGTCACGCTCGACATCGAGACCGCCGGGGCCGACGTCCCGTGGTCGCTCCAGCTGACGTTCCGCGACGGGGGTACGTTCTCCGGTGTGAGCACCGATGCCGCCACCGCCGAACGCGTCCTCGTCACCGGGACCGCTTCGTACCGCGTCGGCACCGACACCGTGACGTTCGGGCCGGGCAACGGCTCCGGCCCCGGGCAACCCGCGTTCTACGCGCCCGGTCAGGACTACGCGTTCCTCGGCGGGACGGACCGGCCGACGGGCTCGCACGTCCACGTCACCGGACGCGCGCCGGGCCGGACCCGTGTCGTGATCGGGACCCCGTCGGTGGGGTCGTGACCACGGAGCGACCGGCGGCCGGGGACCCGAGCCGCACCGCGCCTCCCGGCATCGTCCTCGTCGGCGCGCGCGGCTACGGCCTGCACCACCGGGCGACCATCGACCGGCTCGTCGGCCTCGGGGCCTGCACGCTGACGGCCGTCGTCGACCCGACCCTCGACACCGACGAGGACGGCGGGGTGCCGGTCGTCCACGACGTCGCCGCAGCCCGCGCGACCGGCCCGGTCGACGTCGTCGTGGTCGCCGCCCCGATCGCCGCGCACCTCCCCCTCGCCCTCGCCGCCCTCGAGAGCGGCGCCGACGTCCTCCTCGAGAAGCCGCCGGTCACGAGCCGCGCGGACCTGGCGACCCTGCTCGACGCCGAACGACGCAGCGGGCGCGTGGTCCAGGTGGGGTTCCAGAGCCTCGGGTCGCACGCGCTGCCCGCACTCCGTGATGGGTCGCTCGTCGGGACCGTCCGGTCCGCCGCGGCCGTCGGCACCTGGACGCGCGACCAGGCGTACTGGGACCGCTCCGCCTGGGCCGGCCGTCGCCGGGTGGACGGGGTCGACGTCCTCGACGGCGTCGTCACGAACCCGCTCGCCCACGCCGTGGCGACCGCCCTCGCGGTCGTCGGCTGCCGTCGAGCCGACGAGGTGGCGCGCGTCGAGGTGGAGCTGTACCGGGCGAACGCGATCGAGGGCGACGACACCTCGGCCGTCCGGGTCACGACGACCGCCGGACGCGAGGCGACCGCGGCGCTCACCCTGTGCGGGCCGACCGAGGTCCTCCCGAGCGTGCGGGTCCGCGGCACGACCGGGAGCGCGGTCCTCGGGTACACGACCGACGAGGTCACGATCGACGGGGTGACCCACGGACTCGGGCGCACCGACCTGCTCGAGAACCTGCTCGCCCACCGGTCCCGCGGCGACGCGCTGCTCGTGCCGCTCGTGTCGACCGGCGCGTTCGTCGAGGTGCTCGAAGCCGTGCGGGCGACCGAACCGGTGCAGATCGACCACCCGTGGGTGACGTGGGACGGCGAGGGGCCCGCGCGTCGGCCGCTCGTCACGGACGTCGAGTCGGTCGTCGACCGCGCGGCGGACCAGGGCGCACTGTTCTCCGAGGTCGGCGCGCCCTGGGCGCAAGCGGACCGCGACGAGGTGCTCGACGAGCTCGTCGTCGACGGCGTCGCGGTCGCGTCGGTCCTCGACGGCGCGGGGACGATCCCGACGTCGTCGCCCCGCCCGTACCTGCACCCGGTGCGGACCCTCGGCGGCACGGTCGTGAGCGCCCACCACCCGCCGGACCACGACTGGCACTGCGGCGTCGGGTTCGCGATCCCCGACCTCGACGGCGTGAACTGCTGGGGCGGACGGACGTACGTCCACGGCGAGGGCTACGTCTGGCGCGACGACCACGGGAGCGCCACGGTCGTGCACGCCGAGCACCACGGCCCCTCCCTGCGGCAAGAGGTCGTCTGGCGCGGTCCCGACGGCCACGTCGCCCTGCACGAGGACCGGGCCCTCGCCTGGCGGGCGGTCGACACCGGGTGGGAGCTCACGTGGTCGTCGTCGTTCCGCGTGCCCGGGGACGCGGTCGTCCGGCTCGGCGGCCCGGGCAGCAACGGTCGGGTCGGGGCCGGGTACGGCGGCTTCACCTGGCGCTTCCCGCCGTGCGCCGACATCGCGGTCCGGACGGCGACGGCCAGCGGCGAGGACGCGGTGCACGGATCGGTCGCGCCGTGGGTCGAGTGGTCGGCCGTGTTCGAGGGCGTCGGCGCCACGGTCCGGTTCGAGGCCCTCGACCACGACGACCCGTGGTTCGTCCGCGCTGCCGAGTACCCCGCGGTCGGCTCGGCGCTCGCCTGGCGCACCCCGGTGCTCGTGCACCCGGGGGTGCCCCTCGTCCGGTCGTTCCGGGCGACGGTCGCGGACGGCCCGGACCGGTCCGCCAATACGCTGGTGGGATGAGCACCGAGGACTGGGAAGCCCGCGTCGCCGCACTCTGGGCCGACGACACCATCGACGACCAGGAGCGCATCGACCGCATGCGGGTCCTCGCCGACGCCGCACCCCACCCGGCGCTGGGCGCGTTCGAGCTCGGCGGGGCGAACGACTCCGGCGGACACGAGGCCGAGGCCGACGTCCACTACACGGCCGCGACGGCAGCCGGGCTCGACACCGTGGATCCGGCGAGAGCGGCGCGGATGGTCGTCCAGCACGCCTCGACGCTCCGCAACCTCGGCCGGGTCGACGAGGCGATCACGATGCTCCGCGACGCCCCCGAGCACCCGGCGACCGGCGCAGCGCCGAAGGTGTTCCTCGCACTCGCGCTGCACAGTGCCGGTCGCCACGACGAGGCGCTCCGGGTCGCGATCGAGGCGGTGGAGCCGACGCTCCCCCGGTACCACCGGTCGGTCCGGGCCTACGCGGCAGCCCTCACCGACTCCTGACCGCGACCACCCGTCAGGGTGCCAGTGGCAGCGCGTCGCTCGTCGTGCGGAGCGACTCCTGACGGATCTCGAGCTGGGTGACGGCGAGCGCGGCGAGGTCGTGCAGGTTCGCGAGGTCCGCCCCGGTCGTCCGGCGCGGCTTCGTGTCGAGCACCGCGAGCGTGCCGATCGGGGTGCCGTCGTGCTTCACCAGCGGGACGCTGACGTAGAACCGGATGCCGAGCGGGCCGGTGACGAGCGGGCTGTGCTGCATCTCGGGGTGCGTCTGGCCGTCCGGGATCACGACGGGCACCGGCACCGGGGCGAACCCGTTGCGGAAGTTGATGTGGCGCGCCGCGTCGTCGACACCGGGAGCGATGTACGACTGCGACCAGGCACGGTCCTCGTCGAGCACCTCGACCAGGGCGATCGGGGCGTCGAACAGCCGCGCGGCCATCGCCGTCGTGCGCTGCAGCGCCTGTTCGGGCAGGCTGTCGAGCGTCGCTGGGCGGGCACGGTCGGCGTGCGCAGCAGCCTCGGCCACGGGCGGCGCCTCGACGACGTGGTCGGCGGCGGTGGTCTCCGCGATGACGACGTCGCGCAGCATGGTCACGAGATCGGCACCGGCCGGGCGCGCTGCCGGGTCCTGCGCGGTCATCGCCCGGAGCAGGACCTTCCAGTGCTCGGGCAGCGGCTCGGGCAGCACCGGGTCGCGGGACAACCGCGCGACCGCGGACTCGACGAGCGACCCCGGGAACTCCCGACGGCGGGTGAAGCACTGCAGCAGCACGAGCCCGAGCGAGTAGACGTCGCTCGGCGGACCGACCTCGCCGCCCCGCGCCTGCTCGGGGCTGAGGTAGGCGGCGGTCCCGGTGGTCACGCCGTCGGCCGTCAGCCGCTCGACACCGGCGGCGAGCGCGATGCCGAAGTCGGTCAACCGGGCGCGTGCACGGTCGGAGTCGTTGCCGTAGTCGACGAGCAGGATGTTCGACGGCTTGATGTCGCGGTGCACGACACCGTGGCTGTGGATGTAGTGCAGCGCCTCGGCCATGTCGTAGCCGATCTCGGCGATGTGGCGGGAGGCGAGCGGGCCGACGGAGAGCCGGTCCTCGAGGTCCTGCCCGGCGACCAGCGCCATCACGAGGTACCGCTGGCGGGTGCCGTCGTGGCCGGTGACGACGCCGGTGTCGAGCAGGCTCACGAGGTTGTGGTGCTCGAGGGACGCCAGGACGCCGAGCTCGGCCTCCTGCCGGGCGACGTCGACGGTGCCGGCGTGGAACACCTTCACGGCGACGGGCCGGTGGAGGCTCTCGTCGACCCCGCGGTACACGACGGACATGCCGCCCTGGCCGATGGCGTGTTCGAGCCGGTACCGCCCGTCGAGCAGTGGGGCCGTGGACGCGGTGTCCTCGGTCGGACTCATCTGACCCTCGTTCTCGGTTCCGGCAGGCAACGATGCATCTTCGCATCCCGGCGGGGATCGTGTTCCGTCGACGCGCTCAGCGGCCCGTCGCCACCGTGCTCACCCGCAGGTCGTCGAAGGTGCTCGTGAAGCCCGCACCGCCGAGCGAGATCAGCCCGATCCGCGGCTCGGTCCCGAGGTCCGCCGTCCACGTCCCGCCGCGCACGAAGTGCCGCCCGTCGACACTGGTGTACGCGGTGTAGCGGTGCTCCCCGGCCACGAACCGGTGCACGATCCGCAGCGTGGTGGTGTCCCCGACCGGCCCGACGACCATGTTCCCGTAGGTCGGGGCACCGGCCGGTTGCCCGGAGACCTGCTTGCCGAACTCCGTCTGCCGGGTGTCGAAGATCGAGTTCGAGGTCAGGCGCACGGAGTCGCTGTCGCTCCCGTACACGATGAGCCCGCCCTGCACGTAGTTCACGCCGTCGCCGGTCGCCGGGGTGTCGACCGCTACGGTGGTCTCGGCCACCCAGTCGCCCCGGGGAGCCGGTTCGGACAGGACCGAGGCGAGCGGTGTCTGCGGCGGGTGGATGTCGGCGTCCTGCGTCCGCCACCGGAAGGCGCCCCCGGCGACCGTCCACGCGGAGGCATCGGGCTCACGGGTCCAGCGGAGCGCCGGCGGCAGGGTCGTCCCGTCGAAGTCGGTGGACAGCGCACGGATCGTCCGACCGGGCACGTCGACCGGTGCGGCGGTGGCGCGGTACGTCGGCCGTTGACCGGGCTGCGCCACCGGCCCCGGTTGCACGCCGTCCGAGGGGCCGGCTCCGCCGCGGACCACGGGCCAGCCGTGCACCCAGTCGAGCGGGTCGATGAGCACGGGCCGCTTCGTGTAGGTGCCCTGGCCCGCGTAGTACGGGTCGTCCCGGTCGACGGCGTGGTAGACGATCCAGTCCTGCCCGGCGAGGTCGGTGACGACCGTGTTGTGCCCGGTGCCGACCCAGCGGTTGCCGTTCTGGGCGAGCAGGGGCGTGCCACCTACCCGGGTGCTCGTGATCCGCACGCCGTCCTGGTCGGTGAACGGGCCGAGCGGGCTGCGCGACCGGGCGACGAACACGCCGTACCCGGTCAGGGCGCCGTTGCAGCAGTTCGTCGCGGACCCCATGAAGTACCACCAGCCGTCGTGCCGCATCAGGTACGTGCCCTCGTAGCGGTTGTCGATCGCGATCTGCCGCTCGGTCGAGGGGATCGACCGCAGGCCGTCGCTGCTCAGCCGGCGGACGTTCACCCCGCCGAAGTAGCTGCCGAAGTACAGGTACGTGCTGCCGCGGTCGGTGATGACCTCGGGGTCGAACTCCCACCGCTGCCCGGTGCCGTTCGGTGCCGCCTGGGGTGCCACCACGGGTCCGCCGGAGTCCGTCCACGGTCCGGTCGGGCCCGGGCTCGTCGCGACACCGACGGCCGATCCGCCGCCGGTCGGTGCCGTGCCACTGGGGGTGTCGGACGCCGCGTAGTAGAGGTACCAGGTGCCCGGGCGCCCGTGCGTCCCGGCGCGGTACACGACGTCCGGCGCCCAGATGCCGTTCGCGTCGCCCACCCAGGCCGGCTTCGTGGGGAAGGCGTCGTCGACGTACGTCCAGTGCGTCAGGTCGGTGGACCGGTACGTCGGGACCCCGTGCTGCACGAGCGACCCGTCCGGGTTCTGCTCCGTCGCCGTGAGGGCGTCGGTCGTGCAGTAGAGGTACCAGTTCCGGTCGCGTCCCACCCCGCGCACGACGGTCGGGTCGGCGCAGCTCGCCGCGGTCTGGCCGTCCGGCAGGGCGAGCGTCATCGGGTTCTGGTGGGTCGGCGCGGCACCGCCCCGTGCGGACGTGGTCTCCGCGGCGACGGCGGGCGCACCACCGGTACCGACCTGGAGGAACGTGGTCGCGAGTCCCGCGACCGTCGCGATCGCGAGGACTGCTCTGAGTGACCGGCGCACGATGGACCTGCTCTCGTCGTCGAGGAGCGTGCGGACGAGCGCGAGCGTACGCTCACGCCCACCGGCCCGTCCGACGAAGGAGTCGCGAGATGCCCGCACGGTTCGTGTACTGGATCAACGCCTCGCTCGACGGCTTCGTCGAGACCGAGGCCGGTGAGCACAGCGGCGTCGAGGGACCGGAGTGGATCCGGATCGACGAGACCGTGCACCGCGAGTTCAACCGCCGCGCGCGGGCGATGACGCTGTCCGTCGAGGGCCGCATCGTCCACGACATGATGGACCCGTTCTGGCCCGACGCCCGCACCGACGAGTCCCTGCCCGCCTACATGCGCGAGTACGGCGAGATCTGGACCGAGCAGCCGAAGGTCCTGGTCTCCCGGTCGCGGACGGCGGCGGACCACAACACGCGGATCATCGGCCGCGACGAGGATGCGATCGACGAGCTCGCCCGCATCCGCGCCGAGTCCGACGGCGACGTCGGTGTCGGCGGTCCGAGCATCGCGACGCAGCTGCTCGACGCCGGACTCCTCGACGAGCTGATGGTCTTCACGCACCCCGCCGTCCTCGGGCGTGGGCGGCCGCTGTTCGACCCGCCGCCGTCGGGTGCGCGACCGCCGTTGGTCCTCGACCTGCTCGAGCAGCAGCGGTGGGACAACGGGGTGACGCTGCACCGGTACGACCTCCGGCGCTGATCAGCCGGCGGACGGTGCCGTCCCGACGATGACCAGCCGCCACGCGCTCGACCGGTCGCTGTCGAAGCCGTTGAACGCGACGGAGTCGACGTCCGTGCTCGCGAGCCGCGTCAGACGGATCGGGTTCGGGCTGTCCCGGCAGGCCACGGGGTCGACGGTGAAGTCGCCTGATCCGCCCCGGGACTCGATGCGGACGATCCCCCGCATGTGCCCGTTGCCGAAGCACGAGAACTCGAGGTGGTCGATCTCCTTCGCGGCCGGGAACCGCAGCGTGACGCCGGTCCCGACCTCGGACGGGTCCTCGTCGCCGGGTTGGATGTCTGCGGTCAGCACGCCGAGGACGTCCGGGTCGGTCTCCGTCGCCGCCTCCTGCGCGCTCCGCCAGTCGGCGAGCGCCTCCTCGTCGACCGTCGGCGTCGCCGTGCAGCCGGCCAGCAGCAGCAGGACGGCGAGCGGCGGCACGAGGAGGTGGGGGCGGTGCACGGTGCGAGCCTACGGAACTGGAGGCGCGACGCCAGCTGACACCGCGCCTCCAGTCCGGGGGATGGTGGCGTCAGACGTCGCGTCGGCGTGCCACCACGAGTGCGAGGGCGCCCACGACGGCCACCTCGGCCGCGAGCACGCCGAAGCCGCCCCAGCCGTTCAGGACGATGCCCTCCTGCGGCGCGGCGTCGCCGGCCGAGTAGGTGAACAGCTGCATCCCGGCCTGGTCGGGCAGGAACTTCGTGACGTCGAGGAGCCACTGCGCCTGCAGCACGCTCGCGATGAGCGACAGCACGATCGGGACGACGAGCAGGAGCCCGAGGGTGATCGCGATCCCGCCGGCGCTCGACCGGACGAGGAGTCCGATGCCGTACGCCAGCAGGGCGAGCAGCGTGACGTACACCGAGGCGCCGAGCAGCGGCATGAACACCGACGGATCGGCGAGGTCGGCGTGCACGCCCTTGCCCGCCTGCAGGGCTGCCGAGGCGAACACCCCGATCCAGATCGACACCGCGCTGACGACGAAGGTGGTGACCGCGAGGACCGAGGCCTTCGCGAGGATCACACCCGTCCGGCGGGGGTCGGCGGTGAAGGTCGAGCGGACCTGGCCGGTGCCGTACTCCCCCGTGATGATGAGCACGCCGAGCACCGCGACGACGAGTGCCGTCAGGGAGACGCTCGCGGTGTTGATCGTCACGAGGGTGCCGTTCGCAGAGTCCTGGGCGACGGGCGTGCCGACGTCGAGGGCGTTGCCGATGAGGACCGCCATCGCGATCGTGACCACGACGAGGATCGCCAGGCACCAGATCGTGGAGCGGATGCTGCGGAGCTTGATCCACTCGCTGCGGACGAGCCGGCCGAAGCCGAGCCCGATCGTGGGCGGCAGGGTCGTGGGCGGCAGGGTCGTGGCGGTCATCGGGTGCCCTCCGATCGGTACTCGACGTCGTCCCGGGTGAGCGCCATGTAGGCCTCTTCCAGGCTGGCGCCCACGGGTGTGAGCTCGTGCAGCGGGACGCCGACCTGTGCGGCGATGTTCCCGACCGTGGTCGCGTCCGGGCCGACCACCATGAAGGTGCCGTCCTCGCGCGGGGTGACGGAGGCGTTCGGGCCGATCGCCTGGAACAGCTGGTCGGGGGCCGGCGTGCGGACGACGACGCGGCTGCCGCCGGTGCCACCGCCCGCCGCGACGAACTCCTGGATGGGGGCGTCGGCGAGGACCCGGCCGCGGCCGAGGACGACGACGCGGTCGGCCGTCTGCGCCATCTCGCTCATGAGGTGGCTGGACAGGAACACGGTGCGACCGTCGGCGGCCATGCGCCGGGCGAGCTGCCGCACCCAGAGCACGCCGTCCGGGTCGAGGCCGTTGACCGGCTCGTCGAGGATGAGCGTCTTCGGGTCGCCGAGCAGTGCCGCGGCGATGCCGAGTCGCTGCCCCATGCCGAGCGAGAACCCGCCGACGCGCTTCTTCGCGACGGAGTCGAGGCCGGTCATGTCGATGACCTCGTGCACGCGGGACTTCGGGATCCCGTGGGTCGCCGCGAGCGAGAGGAGGTGGTTGTAGGCGCTGCGGCCCTGGTGGACGGCCTTGGCCTCGAGCAGCGCCCCGACCTGCCGGAGCGGGTCGCGGAAGGTCGTGTACGGCTGCCCGTTCACGGTCGCCCGCCCGGCCGTGGGGCGGTCGAGCCCCATGATCATGCGCATCGTGGTGGACTTCCCGGCGCCGTTCGGCCCGAGGAAGCCGGTCACGCTGCCCGGCCGCACGACGAACGAGACGTCGTCGACGGCGGTCTTCGGACCGTACTGTTTGGTGAGGTGCTCGACTTCGATCACGGCGGCCACGCTACGGGGACCTGGGAGTCGGCCGCGTCCACCCTGAGGGGGAGATGGGGTGGACCGCTCGGGGGACTCCGTCGCGACCTCGGCTCGGCGCCCGACCCCCAAAGACCCGTTTGACGGTCGCGCCGGGTCCGACCACGATGGCCCTCGTGTCCACCATCGAGAGCCTCCGGGCGACCGCGCACCCCGTCCGTCTGCGACTGCTGTCGCTCGTCACGGGTGCGGCGATGAGCGCTGCCGAGGCCGGGCGCGAGCTCGGCGTCTCCCAGGCCGCGGCGAGCTACCACCTGCGGATGCTCGAACGCGCTGGACTCGTGCGGGTCGTCGAGACCGTGCGGCTCCGGGGCGGTGACGCGAAGCGGTACCGGCACGAGTCGTCGGCACGGCGGTTCCGGCTCGACGACGGCGACGGGAGTGCTTCTCCGGAGGTCGTCCCCGCGGACGACCAGCGTGTGTACGTCGAGGCCCTGGTCCAGGAGCTCCTCCGGCGCACCGACGACCGCACGACCGGTCCGTCGACCTCGACCGACGCCGAGCTCTGGGTCGGACCGGACACCTGGCGCCGCGTGGTGCAGCACGTCGGCGACGCGGCCGCGCTCCTGCACGCCGCGGCCCGACCACCGCGGACGCCGGGAACGGTGCCGGTCTCGATGACGGTCTCGATGTTCCCGCTGCGGCGACCGTGAGGACGCCGAGGGGCACCGGGCCGCTGCGGCACGCCCCGTTCCGGTGGCTCGTCACCGCCCGGACGGTGAGCATCGTCGGGAACGCGGTCGCACCCATCGCCCTCGCGTTCGCGGTCCTCGACCTGACCGGCTCCCCCGTCGACCTCGGCCTCGTGGTGGCGGCGCGATCGGTGGCGAACGTCGCCGTCCTGCTCGTCGGCGGCGTGCTGGCCGACCGGCTGCCCCGTGACGTGCTGCTCGTGGTCACGTCGCTCGCGGCCGCGGCCACCCAGGCGACGATCGCCGCGCTCGTCCTGACCGGCAGCGCCACCGTCCCGCTGCTCGTCCTGTTGAGCATCCTGAACGGCGCGGTCGCCGCGGTGAGCCTGCCGACGACCGCGGCGATGGTGCCGGAGACCGTCCCGGCGACGGAACTCCGTCCCGCCAACGCGGTGATCCGGCTCGCGCTGAACGGCGGCACCATCGTCGGTGCGTCGGCGGGTGCGGCGGTCGTCGCCGTCGTCGGTGCCGGCTGGGGGCTGGCGATCGACGCGGCGGGGTTCGCGCTCGCCGCGCTGCTCTTCACGCGGATCCGGCTGCCGAGACGCGTGCGGGACGTCGACGCCGAGCCGACGTCCGTGCTCGCCGACCTCCGGGACGGCTGGGCGGAGTTCACCCGGCGCCGGTGGGTCTGGACCGTGGTGGCGCAGTTCACCGTCCTGAACGCCGCCTTCGTCGGTGCGACGACCGTGCTCGGCCCCGTGGTGGCCGACGGGTCCTTCGGTCGGGCTGCCTGGGGACTCGTGGTGTCCGCGCAGACCGTCGGGCTCGCGCTCGGTGCGGTCGTGGCGCTGCAGTGGCGCCCCCGGCGAGCGCTCGGCATCGGCGTCGCGACGATGGCGGTGACCGCGCTGCCCGCAGTGGCGCTCGGACTCGTACCGACCCTCCCCGTGCTCCTCGTCGCGTTCCTGCTCGGCGGCACCGCCCTCGAACTGTTCTCCATCGCCTGGGACCACGCGCTGCAGACGAACGTGCCGCGGGAGCTGCTCTCGCGGGTGTACTCGTACGACATGGTCGGGTCGTTCGTCGCCGTGCCGCTCGGTGAGGCGCTCGTCGGACCCCTCGCGGGGGTGGTCGGCACCCCGGCGACGCTCGTCGGGTGCGCGGTCGTGATCGTGCTGGCCACCGCCGTCGCCGCGTCGACCCGGAGCGTCCGGCGCGTCGAGGTCACCGCTGCCTGACGTGCCGCCGCAGCCGGCGCCGGGGCTACCCTGACGCCGTGAGCGACGCACTGGACGACGGGCCGTTCTTCCACGGGACCAGGGCGGACCTGCACGTCGGCGACCTGCTGACCGCCGGGTTCCACTCGAACTACCGACCCGAGGTCGTGATGAACCACGTGTACTTCACCGCGCTCCGTGACGGCGCCGGGCTCGCGGCCGAGCTCGCGGCGGGCGACGGACTCCCCCGGGTGTACGAGGTCGAGCCGACCGGCGCCTTCGAGGACGACCCGAACGTGACGGACAAGAAGTTCCCGGGCAACCCGACGCGCTCCTACCGCAGCACGGCGCCGCTCCGGATCACCGGCGAGGTGACGGACTGGCCGCGGTTGACGCCGGAGGCACTCCAGGCGTGGCGCGATCGGCTGGCGGCGCTGCGCGCGGACGAGCGGGGCGAGATCATCAACTGACCGCCGCGCGCGGCGGAGGCCGTCAGCGCGACCGCGCCCGGTACTCCCCCGGCGGCCCGCCGCACGCCCGGGCGAAGTGCGCGTAGAAGCTCGACTGCGACCCGAACCCCGCTGCGTGCGCGATCTCCGTCGTCGTCATCGAGGTCGTCGCGAGCAACCGCTGCGCCTCGGCCACCCGGCACCGGGTGAGGTACTCGAGGATGGTCGTCCCGACGTCCTGCCGGAACACCGACATCGCGTAGTGCGGGTGCAGGTGCGCCGCCGCGGCCACGTCGGCCACCTCGATCGGCTCACGGAACCGGTCGACCACGAACCGCACCATGTCGATCACCCGGTGCATGGCGTCCGCGGTGCCGTGCCCGCCGCCCGGGCGGAGGTCGACGGCGTCCCGGTGGTGCCGCAGCAGCCGTCGGACGAGCGCCTGGGCCTCGAGGTTCGCGATGGTCTCGGCACCCTCGTCCGCGAAGTCCCGCTGCCACGAGCCGAGCATCGACTCGACGTCACGACCGGCGGCCTCGGTCGGCACGACGACCGGCCGGTTGAGCAGCATCGCGCCGAGGTCGTGGTCGGGCAGCCCCCACGCGAGCACCTCGCCGAGCGGGATGTGCACCCACCGGAACTCCCCCGTCCCCGTCCCGTCGCCGACGAGCTGGTGCGGGGTCCAGCCCCAGAAGAGCGCGATCTCGCCGGCGTGCACGCTGACCGGGGCGCCGCCGAAGCGGTAGTCGAGGTGCCCGTCGAGCACGAGGTTGATCTCGAGGTCGTCGTGCCGGTGGGACGACGGCATGAGCGGCGCCGGGCCACGGTGGCTCCAGTACGCCGCTTCCATCGTCTCCACGTCGAGCACACCGCGAGCCTACGACAGCGACCCGCCGGCCCGACAGCGACCCCCGGGCCCGACAGCGACCCCCGGGACCGACAGCGACCCGAGCGCGCCCATCCGAGGATCCTGGAACCCCGCCGTCCGAAGCCGGAGGCCCGCACCCGCCCCCGCTTCCTACCGTCGTTGCATGACCAAGATCACCATCATCGGCGCCGGCGGCTTCGTCTTCCCGTTCCGCCTCATCGGCGACCTCGTCTCCTTCCCCGCACTGCAGGGCGCGACGCTGCACCTCATGGACCTCGACGCGGGCAGGGTCGCCCGCACCGCGAGCGCTGCCCGCGAGCTCGTCGCCCACCACGGCCTCGGCACCGAGGTCCTCGAGACCACCGACCGCCGCGAGGCCCTCGCCGGCGCGGACGTCGTCATCATCACGTTCCAGGTCGGCGGCGTGGAGTCGTACAAGTGGGACGTGGAGATCCCCCGGAAGTACGGCATCGACCAGGCCGTCGGCGACACCGTGGGACCCGGCGGCGTGTTCCGCTTCCTGCGCTCCGTGCGCGCCTACGAGGACATCGCCCGCGACGCGCTCGAGCTCTGCCCGGACGCCCAGTTCATCAACTACGCGAACCCGATGGCGATGGCCACGGCGTTCCTCAACGCGAAGGGCCTGCGCACGGTCGGCCTCTGCCACAGCGTGCAGGGCACCACGCGCATGCTCGCCCGGACCCTCGACGTGCCGTACGACGAGGTCGAGTACGTCAGCGCCGGCATCAACCACCAAGCCTGGATCCTCGAGTTCACGCGGCGGAACGGCGAGGACCTGTACCCGCGCCTCCGCGAGGTGATGACCGCGAAGCACCGGCGCGGCGTCGCGGCGGCCGACCTGCACGACGACGACGGCGACCACAGCGAGGCGGCTGCGGCGGCGAGCAACTACGAGGGCGGCAACGAACAGGTCCGCACGCAGCTGATGCGGTCGTTCGGGTACTTCGAGACCGAGTCGAGCCACCACGCGAGCGAGTACGTGCCGTACTTCCGCAAGGATCCGGAGACCGTGCTCGAGTACATCCCGGAGCGCTGGGACTACTACGAGATCTGCCTCGCCCACGACGAGCAGGGCGACGTCGACCAGCAGCTCGAGAAGCTCAAGGCCGATCTCTCCCCGTCGGTCGAGTACGGCGCGAGCATCGTCAACGCGATCGTCACCGGCGTCCCCGCGGTGGTCTACGGCAACGTCCCGAACCGCACCGGCGTGATCGCCAACCTGCCGTCGGACGCCTGCGTCGAGGTCGCCTGCCTGGCCGACGGCAACGGGGTCACCCCGATCTCGTTCGGCGAACTCCCCCCGCAGCTCGCGGCGATCAACCGGACGAACACGAACGTGCAGACGCTGGCGGTCCGCGCGGCGCTGACCGGCAGCGTCGAGCACGTCCACCACGCGGTCGCGCTCGACCCCCTCACCGCGGCGCACCTCACGCTCGACCGGATCGCCGAGATGACCGACGAGCTGCTGCACGCGCACGCCGCGCTGCTCCCGGAGTCGCTGCGTCCGGCGACCGCGGCACCGGCCGAGCAGGGAGCCGTCCAGGAGGCGCGACCCGCCCTCGTCTGACCGCCCCGTCCGCCGGCGGGGCCGGGTCCACCGCGCGACCCGGCCCCGTCACGGACGCACCCGGACCCCGGGACGCGCACCGCGCCTCCTGGACCACCACGGCACCACGACCTCGAAGGAGAGGACCATGCCGACCCGACCACCCACCCAGCTGGCCCGACGCGGGTTCCTCGCGTTGGCCGGCATCTCGATGGCCGGCGCACTCGCCGCCTGCGCCGGCCAGGGCACCGCTGCCCACGGCGGCACGAAGCACATCCGTCTGTCGACCTGGAACATCCCGACGGACATCACGAGCTACCAGCAGATCGCCGACGAGTTCGTCGCGGCGCACCCCGGCACCAGCGTCGCCGTCGAGGTCACCACGGGCCAGTTCCACCAGTGGTTCATCACCCGGCTCGCCGCGGACCTCGCGCCCGACGTCATCCGGATCACCCCGCAGCAGATCGGCCGGTACGCCGCGAACGGCAGCCTCGTCGACATCTCCGGCTCGATCCCGAAGGACTACCAGCAGGACTACAGCACGCCGTTCTGGGCGATCGGTGCCCGGGACGACGGTGTGTACGGCGTCTTCCAGCACACCGACAACTTCATCACCTACTACAACCGCGAGGTCATGGACCGGATCGGGGTCACCCCGCCGGAGCGCCTCGCGGACGCGTGGACGTGGGACGAGTTCCTCGACGTCGCGAAAGAGGTCAAGCAGGTCACCGGCAAGTACGCGTTCGGGTACGGCTGGTCCGCGCCGGAGACCGCCTACCGGTGGCTGCCGTTCGTCTACCAGAACGGGGGCGCGTTCCTCGGCGAGGACGGTGCCACCCCCTCGATGGACACCCCCGAGGCGATCGACGCCCTGGCGTTCGGGCGCAAGTGGTACGCCGACGGCCTCGCCACCACCGGCAACCTGTCGAAGAGCGGCGGCGGGGACGTCTCCCGCAACCTGTTCCTGACCGGGCAGATCGGCATGATGCTCAACAACCCGGAGTCGATCGTGCAGCTCGACACCGACATGCGGGACAACTGGGGCACGGCGCCGATGATCCGCAACGTCGGTGAGGCGAGTGACCTCGGCGGCAACGCCCTCGCCGTCACGAAGTCGAGCAAGCACCCCGAGCTCGCGGCCGAACTCGTCGCGATGATCACCTCGCGGCCGAAGATGCAGCAGTTCTGCCACGACGGCAACTGGCTGCCCGCCCGCGAGTCCCTCGACGCGGCGGACATCGGGTACGCCGCGAACTCGGACACCATGCAGCGGTTCATCGACCAGGGGTCGACCATCCCGCTGTCGATGGTGAAGGCCGAGAGCGGGCAGTACTTCTCGTCGCTCAACGCGGTGTTCGCCGACTACCTCGACCTGTGCCTGCTCGGGCAGCTCAGCCCGAAGGAGGCCTCGAGCCAGATGATGGAGGCGATGCGCAGTGTCACTGCGAACTGAGACCGCGCCGGTCCGGACCACGGCGTCGACCGCCCCGCCGACCGGTGGGCTCCCCGTCGGTGGTGCCGCACGACGACGCCAGGGCCGGTTCGTCCCCTGGGTGTTCGTCGGCCCCGCGGCGCTGCTGTTCCTCGGCTTCTCGCTCATCCCGATCGTGACCGCGATCGCCCTGAGCTTCCAGGACTCGAGCACCTCGCTCGGCGACGGCACCTGGGTCGGCGGGAAGAACTTCGTCGACATGGGCTCCGACCCGCTCATCGGGACGGCGCTGCGGAACACGCTCGTCTTCACGGTCGGGACCGTCCCGACCGCGATGGCGATCGGCCTCGCCCTGGCGGTGGCGCTGAACCGACCGCTGCCCGGGCGTTCGGTGTTCCGTGCGCTCTTCTTCGTGCCGATGGTCGCCGCCGGCGTCGTGGTCGGCGTCATCATGTCGTGGATCTTCAACGGTGACTACGGCGTGGTGAACAACCTGCTCGAGGCGCTCGGTCTCGGCCGCGTGCCCTGGCTGACCGCGCCCGGCTGGGCGATGGCGACCCTGGTGATCGTCGTCGTGTGGACCCGGATCGGGTTCTGCATGGTGATCTACCTCGGCGCGCTGCAGTCCGTGCCCGCCGAGCTCAAGGAGGCAGCCGCGATCGACGGTGCCTCGCGGTGGGTGCGGTTCCGGACGATCACGTGGCCGCTCCTGCGACCGACGACGTCGATCCTGCTCATCCTCAACGTGGTGTTCTCGCTGCAGGCGTTCGACGTCATCTACGTGATGACCGGCGGCGGCCCCGGCTTCTCCACCACGGTGCTCATCCAGTACGTGTTCCGGTCCGCGTTCATCGACGCGCGGATGGGGTACGCCGCGGCGCTCGGGCTGGTGCTCGTCGCGATCCTGCTCGTGTTCACGCTGCTCCGGCAGCGGGCCAACAAGAAGGCTGAGGAGGCCATCTGATGGCACTGTCCGTTGCGGGGTCGACCCGCGCCTCCCGTCCGACCGCCGCGCGGCGGAAGCCGCGCCCGGGCCGCTGGGTGCTCGTCGCCGCACTCACCGCGTTGGCGATCCTGATGGTCTTCCCGCTGTACTGGATGGTCGTCTCCGCGCTCACCCCTGGCGGCCAGTCGCAGAGCGGCACGTTCTCGCTCTTCCCGACCCGGCCCACCTTCGAGAACTACACGCAGGTGTTCAGCACGCAGCCGGTCTGGCGGTGGCTCGGGAACTCTGCGCTCATCACCAGTGTCGGCACCGCGCTGAGCGTCGTCGTCTCGCTGATGGCCGGGTACGCCCTGGCGAAGTTCCGGTTCGTCGGGCGGGGGCTGCTCTACTCGGCGTTCCTCGTCACGATCATGATCCCGATCCAGGTCACCCTCGTGCCGAGCTTCCTCGTCGTCGCGAAGATCGGGCTCGTCGACTCCCCCTGGGCGGTCATCCTGCCGACGGTGTTCGACGTGGTCGGGATCTTCATCGCCCGGCAGTTCATGCTCGGGGTGCCGGACGCACTGATGGAGGCCGCGCGGCTCGACGGTGCCGGCGAGTTCCAGACGTTCTTCCGGGTCGTGCTGCCGACCTGCGGTCCCCTCGTCGGGGTGCTCGTGATCCTCGGGTTCATGACGCGGTGGAACGACTTCCTCTGGCCGCTCGTCGTGCTGCAGGGGAACGAGAACCTCACGGTGCCGGTCGCGCTGTCGACGCTGACGAACAACCCGGCGTTCAGTTCGCCGTGGGGTGCCGTGATGGCGATCGCCACCGTCACGGTGCTGCCGCTGCTCGTGGTGTTCATGGCGTTCCAGCGGCAGTTCGTGCAGGGCATCGCCTCGACCGGGATCAAGTAGGCCGCGCCGCGGCGCGGAGCACGGCCCCCGCGACGCGCGCGGGCTCCGGCAGCCGCTCGTTCGTGGCCGACGCCCGGAAGGAGTCGAGAGCGAGCGCGGCGAACCGCCGCGCGGCACCGAGTCGCTCGGCCGGGTCGTCCCCGCCCAGCCCCCGCGCCGCGAGCAGCACGAGGAGCAGGTCGTCGACGACGAAGTCGGGCCGCAACCGTCCCTCGGCCTTGGCTCGCAACGCCAGGCCCGCCATCGCGTGCAGGAGCTCGGCGCGGTGCCGGGCGAGCCGGTCGGACACCTGGCCCGCGGCGACGAGCGCATCGACGAAGCCCTGGTTGCGGGCGTTCAACTCGACGGTCCGCTCGACGACGGAACGCAGGCCCAGCCAGGGGTCCGGGAGCGCGGCACCCTCGAGGACGATGCTCCGGCAGAGCTCGAGCTCGTCGTCGAACGCTGCGTCGACGAGGTCCTGCCGGGTCGGGAACCGCCGGTAGAGCGTCGCCGGCCCGACCCCCGCGTGCCGGGCGATGTCCCGCATCGTCACGTCGAGGCCGCGCGCGCCGAACAGCTCGCGCGCGGCCTGCAGCACGCGGTCGCGGTTCTCGCGTGCGTCGGATCGGAGGTGAGACGTCTCGTCGGTCATCGCTCCCACTTTAGTCAAGTGGACGCGGGCGTCCGTTAGCGTCGCGAGCATGCACGCAGTCACCATCCAGTCCTTCGGTCCGCCGGACGGCCTCGTCCCCACCGAGCTCCCCGAACCCGTCGCCGCGCCCGGCCAGGTCCTCGTCGACGTCGAGGCGATCGGCGTCGGCGGCGTGGACGCCGTCATCCGGCGCGGGACGATCGCGCGCCCCGGACTCGAGCCCGGGTACGTCCCGGGCAGCGAGGTCGCCGGGCGCGTCGTCGCCGTCGGGGACCAGCGGGACGTCGACTGGCTCGGCCGCCGGGTCTGGGCGTTCACGGGCGTCGGTGGCGCGTACGCCGAGCGTGTCGTCGCCGGGACCGGGGACCTCACACCGCTCGAGGACGGGTTCGACGCCGTGGACGCCGTCGCCCTGGGGTCGGCCGCCCCAGTCGCCCGGTTCGCGCTGGCGCACGCGCACCTCGCCCCGGGCGAACGGGTGCTGGTACGCGGAGCCGCCGGCAGCATCGGGATCGCCGCCGTCGAGCTCGCCGCACAGGCCGGTGCCGCGGCGGTCGCGGTGACGACGGGTTCGGCCGAGCGAGGCGACCGGCTGCGCGGGTTCGGCGCCACCCACGTGCTCGACCGACAGGGCGCGGGCGACGGGCCGGACTCCTACGACGTGGTCATCGACGTCGTCGGCGGCCCCGCGATGCCCGCGTTCATCGACCGTCTGGCACCGAACGGTCGGCTCGTCCTCGTCGGCGCCGTGGCCGGCATGCCGCCGGCGGACTTCGGTGCGCACCTGCTCCGCGGCTTCCAGCAGTCGCGGTCGGTCGCGACCCTCAGTCTCGACTCCGTGCCGCGCGACGCCCTGGCGTCGGCGCGGACGGAACTGTTCCGCGCGGCCGCCGCGGGGACCCTGTCCCCGGTCGTCGACGCGGTGCTGCCGCTCGCAGACGCTGCGGAAGCGCACCGCCGCATGGACGACGGCGAGGTCTTCGGACGGATCGTCCTGACGCCCTGATCCCGTCCGTCACCTGGTGACGTCAGCCGCGGATCACGGAGATCTCGTCGGCCTGCGGACCCTTCTTGCCGGGGCCGACCACGTAGCGGACGTGGTCGGTGTCCTCGAGCGAGCGCAGGCCCGTCGACGCGACGATGCTGGAGAAGTGGGCGAACAGGTCGTCGGACCCGTCGTCCGGGGTGATGAAGCCGAACCCCTTGTTGTTGTCGAACCACTTGACGGTTCCGGTGGGCATCAGAGCCACCCCTCTCAGTGGATGCGCAGTTGCGCGACCATCGGGCAGGCGAACGGGTCACGAGCAGCGAGCCCGACCCGGTTGAGGTACCGGACGACGATGCCGTACGAGCGCAGCAGGGTGGTCTCGGTGTAGGGCACGTCGAGCGTGTCGCAGTGGTCACGGACGAGCAGGCGGGCCTGCTTCAGCGCCGGACGCGGCATCGACGGGAACAGGTGGTGCTCCACCTGGTAGTTCAGGCCGCCCATGAGGAACGAGACCCACCAGCCACCGCGGATGTTGCGGGAGGTGCGGACCTGGCGCGAGAAGAAGTCGACCTTGGCGTCGTGCGCGATGGTCGGCATGCCCTTGTGGTTCGGGGCGAACGAGGCGCCCATCATCACACCGAAGACGGCGAGCTGGACCCCGAGGAACGCGCACGCCATGCCGAAGGGCAGGAACCAGAACACGATCGTCAGGTAGATGCCGAAGCGGGCGACGAGCAGGCCGGCCTCGAGCCAGCGGTGCTTCACGTCGGCCTTCGTGCCGTTGCCCGTGACGATGCTCATCACGGCGTAGCGGTGCAGGTTCAGGCCCTCGAGCGTGAGGAGGGGGAAGAACAGCCAGCCCTGGAAGCGCATGAACGTGGTCATGAGCGGGCCCTTCACCGACGCGGCGTCCTCCGGCAGGAAGCGGATGCCGTCCGGCGCGATGTCCGGGTCCTTGCCGACGGTGTTCGGGTTGCCGTGGTGGCGGGTGTGCTTGTTCATCCACCACGAGTAGCTGAGGCCGACCATGAACGTGCCGAGCCAGCGGCCGGCGTGGTCGTTCCACTTCTGCGAGGCGAAGACCTGGCGGTGCGCGGCCTCGTGCGAGAGGAACGCGAACTGCGTGAAGAGGACGCCGAGGGCTCCGGCGACGATGAGCTGGAACCACGAATCGCCGAGGAACGCGAACGCGACCCAGGCGAGGGCGAGGGTGCCGATGAGGGTTCCGAACAGGGACCAGTAGAAACCGGTGCGGCGGCGCAGGAGGCCGTTGTCCTTCACCTGCGCCAGCAGCGCGGAGTAGGTCGAGGTGCCCTTGCGGGGACCTGTTGCGGGACGGGTGCGGGTGTAACCCGGTGCGAGCGGAGTGGTGGTCATGAGGACCGCCTTCCGGTACGGATCGGTCCTTCAACCAATGCGAGTGAGTTCACGCGTTTGCGCTTGGCGCGACACTAAGGGCGGAACATGCGTGTTCGCCTGGGAGTCCGGTTTGCGTCGGTGGGACTGCGCGGTGTCCCGGGTACGTCGTGGGCTGAGCCAGCTCTCACGGTCCACGCCGGACAGCACCGCACCCGCGCCGTAGCGTTCGTCGCACCCGACAAGGAGGCGCCGATGCCCGTCAAGTCCACACGTCCCCGACGCGTCGCTCTGTCGATGGTCGTCCTCATGGGCATCGCCGTCCCGTGGGGCGCACTCGCTGCCTCCGTCGCGGCGACTGCGGCCGACGATCCCGCCGGGCTCCAGATCGACGCCGTCGACACCACCCAGGTGGCGTTCCACGACACGGCGAAGTGGGCCTTCACGGTGCAGGACGTCGGGACCGCGGCCACGGCGGGGCCGGTCCGGCTCCGCTTCGCCTACGACACCGGTACCAACCCACCGGACAAGGCGTCGTTGCGAGCCTTCGACCACGTCGCCGTCTCGAGCTCCTCCGGCCGCTGCACGGTCGACGCCGTCGCCCGGGTGACGACCTGCACCCTGCCCGCGCTCCGCCCCGGCGCTTCCGTGACGATGACGACCACGGCGCGGCAGGTCTGGGACACCCGGACCACACGCTTGACGGGCTGGGAGTTCCAGGCAGTGCGCGGCTCGTCCGATCCCGAAGTGCCGTACGACAGTCGGATCAGCGGCACCACGATCGTCCCGACCCACGGCGCGTTCGACAGCGCTGCGGGCACCACGGGTGGCATCACGGTGTCGGGCTGGGCGGTCGACGTCGAGCGCGCCGCCGACCCGATGGACGTCGCCGTGGACGTCGACGGTACCCAGGCGGCGCTGCTGACCACGACGAGGCCGCGCGCCGACGTCGACCGCGCGCTGCACGTGACCGGCGACCACGGCTTCCGAGGGGTCGTCCGGGCGGCGTCGGGGGTACACCGGGTGTGCATCACCGCGGCCGACCCCTACTGGGGCACGAGCGGCATCGACCTCGGGTGCCGGACCGTCCGCGTCCCCTGACCCACCCGACACGACCGCCGACGCCCCTCGCACCGGTTCATCTGCGACGATCGACGCATGCCCCTCGACGGACGTCCCCTCGAACGCCTCGGCTTCCTCACCATCGGGTCGTTCGACCCGGCACGGCCCCGGCTCGGTCACGAGGAGACGCTCCGGGTCCTCGAGCGCGCCGAGGCCCTGGGCTTTGACAGCGCGTGGCTGCGGCACCGACACCTGCAGCACGGCATCTCCTCCCCCGTCGCGCTGATGGCCGCCGCCTCACAGCGGACCTCCCGGATCGCGCTAGGGACGGCCGTCACCCCGATCGGCGCCGAGAACCCGTTCCGTCTCGCTGAGGACCTGGCGACGGTCGACGTGCTCCTCGGCGGTCGGCTCAACCCCGGCTTCTCGTCGGGCACGCCCATGAACTACGACCTCTACCGGGAGGCGCTCTACCCGGACACCGCCGAGCAGGAGGACTTCGGTGACGGCCGGCTGCTGCGCTTCCGTGACCTCGTCCGGGGCGACCCGATCGTCGAGGTCGCCGAGCAGCGCGGCATCGAGGAGTTCGCCACGACCGTCCAGCCGCAGAGCGCCGGCCTCGCCGACCGGCTCTGGTACGGCACGGGCAGCACGCGGTCAGCGGTGTGGGCGGCGCAGAACGGCTTCCACCTGCTGACCTCGAGCGTGACGCGGAGCGAGATCGGCACGGACTTCGCGGCGAACCAGCGCGCGCAGATCGAGGCGTACCTGGAGGCGCACCCGTCGCCTGGGACCGCCCGTGTCTCGCAGGGCCTCGTCGTGATCCCCACCGACACAGCGACACCCTCGCAGGTGGCTCGGTACCGCTCGTACGTCGAGGGTCGGTCTGGCCGTGTCGGGGTGCCGATGGGGCCCGGGAAGCTGCTCTTCGCCGCCGACCTGGTCGGGACGTCGGCCGAGATCGCTGATCGGCTGCGCGCGGACGCCGGGTACCAGGTGGCCACCGAGGTCGCGTTCGCGCTGCCGTTCTCGTTCGAGGCGGAGGACTACGCGCAGATCATCACGGACATGGCGGAGCGGCTCGGGCCGGCGCTCGGGTGGGCGCCGGGGGCGGCGGCCGCGGGACGCTGACGCCTGCGAGTGCCGACGGAGCGTGTTCCGCTCGGAGAACACGAGAGCCCCGGCGGAACCATCGTTCCGTCGGGGCTTTCCGGTGGGCTGTCTTAAGAACTCGCCAAGGCCTGAAGTGGTGCGGCTCACGGCTGGCGGCCGAGGGGCCCTCGCGACGTCGGGCTATCCTCTGGCGACGGACGGTGCGGTGTGAATACGCCCGCTGACCAGCGGTTTCTACTTCTCGGTCTAGTCGCGCGGGTCCGCGAACGGATGCTTCCGACCGATACTGAGACGGAGCCCGCGATGAGAGCGTGATCCTCGACGACGACGCCCTCACCGGAAGGGTCGGCGGACTCTTGAATCGGTATATCAACGAGCTCGCGGCAACTGCATCGAGAAGCCCCACGTCTGAGTCGCAACTCACAGAATTCCTCGCATCAGCTGAATGAGCACAGGCATCGCACTCGACGGGTCCGGGCCCCTCCTGTTGGCAGCAAGATCCGGATCGGCGCTGTATGCGTTAGTCACAGCGCGGTCGACGCCGTCGAACGGGAACTCCTGAGCGAGGTGCTTTTCCTTCTGGAAGAGCGCGTGCTTTCTCATAAGCGCGTCGAGCTCACTCGATGTCTTGGCTCCGAGGCTATCGCTGACGTGCCAGAGAAGCCAGGCCTCGAACTTCAGGTTTGTGACGATGAGCTGGATGCCGTGCGCCCGGGCCAAAGTAATCGCGTCGTCAAGATGTGCATGGGTGTCCACATCCACGAGGCACACACAATGATCGAAAGGTTCTCGCTTGGACTCCTTCTCTAGGTCGCGCTCGTCGATGCATTTCTGAACGACCGAGACCGGATCAGATGACCCATGCACCGCTGTAACGGACACGTTGACGCCCTTCGAGCGCAAGACCTGACTCAGGCGCTGGACGTACTGCTTCTCGGTGATCTCACCTTCACTTGCGACGAGGATCCGGCGGTACATCTGCCGCTTCGGTCTACTCGAGCGCCCGTATGTGCTCGACCCTCTTGACCCTGCTGCCTTGGCCTTGCCCGCCACTTCAGGCTTCCCCAGTCACGAGGAGCGACGCCAACATGCTCGGCGCTAACCTCGGCGTGCCACCATAGCGGCCGGCCAGGTAGCGCTTCGCAACATTCGCATCCGCATGCTGCGAGAAGTCGGCGAGGCACGTGAGCTCCGTCACTCCTTCGTAGTTCTTGTCGGTGAGCCAGACCTGCTCCGACGCGAGTCGCGTATCGCTCAAAGGCGAGAGCACGTACGTCTCATGGCTGGTGAATAGCAACTGTGCATGGTTTCTATTCAGCGCTGGATCCGTGAAGAGGCCCAGAACGACGTCGAGTAGGTGCGGGTGCAGGCTGGAGTCGAGTTCGTCGACGAGCAGCAGGCCACCGTTCCGGAGTGTGTCGATGACCGGAACCATGAGTGCGAGCCATGCGATCGTCCCGTCGCTCTCACTCGCCACCGAGAACGGCTTCACGTCGGCAGACTCGCCACGGTGCGTGAACAGCAGGTTCCGGACGATCTGCTTCGAGTCCTCCTCGTCTAGCTCGCCCGAGTCGATAACGGGCCGTTCCGTTTCATCTTCGGATGGATCTGGCTCATCGGCGCCATCGCCAGCATCGTTCTCCGGCTCGACCTTGAGAGCGCGCCTGAACTGCGTTAACGCCTTCCGGACGTTGGCCGGCAGATCGTTCTCTTCGACTGTGACCTTTTGGACCCCGATATCGGCGACCTGCAGCAAGGTCTCGATGTCGAGCGGCGACACGGAGCCGTCAACTAGCGACTCGGCGATGCTCCGCAGCCGGCTCTCGCGGTGCACATCCTTGACCGAGACGATGTCGAACGAATCGGTTAGGTCGCGAGCAATCGGTGCAAGAACGTCATCCCCGATCACGAGCGCGCGGCTGAGGGCGAGCTCTCTATCACTGACGCTACCGAGCGCCAGGAGCGCACGTTGGGTTTTGACTGGCTTCTCGCCGCGGTGACGCTCAAGTAGAGTCCGCCACCGGAGCGGCGCCTCGCGGAGCCATTCACTCACTACGCCCTTGGCGTCGACCTCAAAGCCGTACTCGTACCGATGTTCTCGGTGAACGAACTGGAATACGTATAAGCTCGACGCCTGCTCCGAGTGAGCATCGAGCTTGAACGGCTCTCTCGTGAACGTTGGCCGGGCTTGCCATGCGGTGGACGAGTACTTTACGGCGGCGATCGCATAGTGGAAGGCATCCAGCACCGCGGACTTGCCGGAGGCGTTCGGTCCGAAGATTCCCACGAGTGGGTACGTGTAGTCGGCCCAGGTCCCTTCCTTCAGCGCGAGAGTGCGTAAAGAAGACTTCATGAAATCGATGGTGACCTCGTCGCGGATGCTCTTGTGGTTGCGCACCGTGAAGCTCAGAAGGATCATGAGCCCATCCTAGAGTCCTGAGCTCAACTCTCGGCGCGTTTTTCGCCGTGAGCGCGCACTCCAGGAGTGAGAAGTGGGCTCTTGCTGGATCCGGACCCACTCCGCTGGGTGTGGGCGAGTGCGGGCGACGCACCTCCCAAAGGCTTTCAGCGGAGTGCAGCCCAGCAGCGCCCGCCAGGCCGTCTCCTACGAAAGGCTCTTCCGAGCCCACGACGAACTGAGTATCGACATCCTTCCAGCGAGCACACATGCCGCGGACACGAAGAGCAACCCGTTGGTTGACGGGATGATCGTCTTCGCCTCGGCGACACCCGAGACGACCTCCTCGGCGAGGAGCGCCGCGTCGGGCCGCTACCGCTCGGCGTCCCCACGTGTGCCGTTCACTGGTTACGCTCCGCTTCGCGAGCGGCCTGTGTAGGCGGCCGCCACTCCTTCGCCTCGGCACTCATCGCCTTGCGCGCCACTGTAAGCCGGGCGAGCTTCCGCGGGTTCTTGTCGATGTTCATCACCGGCGTGAAGTGTCGGATGAGGGCAGTCTCGACGTCAACGAGCTTCACGCTCCGCTGCACCGGTGCCGCCCAGACCGCGAGCGAGAGGTGCTCGTGCATCCACGCCGTGAGCTGTGCATCGCCATCGCCTGCCAGCGAGTACATAGAGAAGTACATCGGGTTGTCCAGGTTCCGCGGAACGGCACAAAGCTCAAGTAGACCCCGCAGCAGCGCAGCAAACGACCTCCGCACAGTGGATCCGCCCGTGCGTGCTGTGCTGCCCGATACCGCAGCGAAGTGGTCTTTCAGATCGCGCTCTACGAAGCTCGCCTCGGCCTTGCCAACGTAGAGCGGGAGTTCCGGCGCGCTGCGGACCTCGGCGTCCTCGAGGAGCCCCAACTCTCGGTGCGCCTGCTCGTCGCCGTAGATCGCGTAGAGGCCTGGTCTCGCTGGCACGTGTGCCGGCGCATCGGTGATCGACCAGCGGGTGCCGGTCAGTGCGGCGATCGCATCCGCAGCGAGGTCAAAGACCGTCACGTTTGTGGACTCGTTGGTTTGGGCCGCGAGTGCGACCGATCGGTTGACAGCGTCACGAGGTTCTCCGAGATAGGGGTCGTACTCGATGTCTCCGGGAATGGACCGAGCTCAGCGGATTCAGGACTCATCGGCATACTTCAATAGCGCGTTGTACGGAGGCGAGTCCTCACGCCAGTAGGCGTTCGCGCCGTAAGGCTTCGTACGGTGACGAGCCGTGGTGAGCACCAGTTCGTCCTTGGCTCGCGAGATTGCGACGAAGAATTCCGACTTCACGTCGTTGTCATCGCCCCAGAAGAACTGAGGCTCGACTCCGAAGACGACGACCTTCTCGAACTCCAACCCCTTGCACTTGTGCACCGTCAGGATCCGGATGCTGTCCTCTTCTGATAGCCGGTCGAGTGCCGCGATCGGATCGCCGTCGAACGCTAGCTCGCGCTTGAAAGCGCCGGCGGCCTCCTTGATCACGTCGTTCAGCCGGTCCCCCTGTTGATACGACGGAGACAGCGCATTGAGCGATGGGCGAGTCACGAACTTCAGGAACGAAGTGATGAGTGGGGTCCATGACGAGTACTTGGCGGCGTCGAAGCCTGCTGCGCGCACGGTAAGGCGGGCGTCGCGAAGGAGCGCGCGGAGCTTGCTGTCCAGTACCCCGTCCACCTCTTCGATTCCGCCGTGGGTTACGACGCGCACGAGTTCGGTGTAGGCCGCTGGTCGCCCGTCGTCCGCAACGACGCGAAGGTAGTTGAAGATCAGTGCCGCGACGGGCTCCGTTGTCAGGTCTTGCGACTGCTGCTCGTTGCGATACGGGATGCCGGCGGTGCTGAGATGCTCGCTAAGGACGCTCGTGATGAGGTGGGGCTGCTGCCGCGCCAGCACGGTGATCTCCCTTGGTGGCACACCGGCCTCGAGCCATCCTTTGATCATCGCCGTAACTGCGGCCGCTTCGTCCTCGTTGTTGTCGAAGCGCAGCACTTGAACTTCGCCCTCTTCCCCAACGAGGTCAGCGTCGCGACTCGCGGCGCCCGGGTCCATCTCGAGAATCATGCGGTTCTGCATCCGGCGCAGGCGTGGCTTCGACCGGAAGTTTTGATAGAGCTGGAGGTCGATCGCGCTGAAGTCTGTAGCGAACGTTGCCATGACTCCTTCGAGCGCGCCTGCGAAGCGCATGATGCGCTGCTTGGTGTCGCCGACGCCGATGAGATGTACGCCGGTTCCTTCGAACGCCTTCTTCAGGAAGGCGTACTGCGCGGTCGTGGCGTCCTGGAACTCATCCATGAAGACGTGGCTGTAGGTCTGCCGAAGCGCGCCACGTGCGTACTCGTTCTTCTCGAGGATCTCGAGGGCGAGCGGCACAAGGTCGTCGAAGGTGATCTGCTCATTCTGAATCCGAGTGCTCGCGTCGAGCCGGTACATTGGCTTGAGGGCATTCTGGCCGGTAAGCACCGGACGAAAGTTATCGACTAGTCGCTTGGCGAAGGCGTGGAAGGTGAAGCTGTCGAACCGAGCCGCGTACTGCGACCCGGATCGCAGACGAACGCGAGACTGTAGGTTGCGTGCCGCATCGACCTTGAATGATATTGCGAGGATCCGCTTGGGATAGGGACTCGCGCCTGTTCGGAAGAGGAAGTCTGCGCGCTGCGCCAGCAGCTCGGTCTTGCCCGCACCAGGGCCGGCGGTGACAACGAGGTTCGCGCCGGTTTCGCGCACGGCCTTCAGTGCGTTCGGTTCGAGGTCCAGTCCGCCGACGGGATGCCAGTCATCGGGATGGATCACTCGGGAAGCGCCCCAAGCTTTGCGCGCACGTCAATAACGAGCCGCTCGAGTACCTCCGGAAGGTCTTCGAGTAGTTCCTCGTCGGTCAGCGCCGCCATCGCGCGAAGGTGCGACGCGGGCTTGCTCTTCAGATCGAACAGCCGGTGATAGTCGTCGAAGAGCTCGAGGGTGTGTGTTGGGAGGCGATCCTCGCTCGCGTGAGACTTGCCGAGCACCGCGGCGATGGTCTTGTCGTCCGGCGTACCGACCGATTCGACTCCGTAGGCGTCAGGGAACGCCTCGAGCATCATGAGGTCAAGGTCCACGGGGTGGGAGAAGTAAACGCCCTTAGCTTCGAGGGCGTTAACAGGACCCACGCCGCCAACGATCGTCGGATCTACGAGTTCCGGGAAGTCGATGGTGTCGTTCCACTTCGGGAGACCATCGATGAGCGCAGCAGCAAAGGTGTCCGGATTCAGCTTATTGAACTGCTTCAGCGCGTTCCGAACGCGACCCCAACCGCCCTGGTGCCGTCCTGAGTCCAGGTCGAGGAGCGTGACGTGCGGGATCTCAAGCTCCTTCAGGAGGCGCCAGAAGTGATTGACGTGACGCCCACCAAGCGGAACCACTGACACCGAGGCGTCATCCTCGGCAATGCCGGCCGCCGCGAGGACACGTGGCAGCACGATCTGCTCGCTGTCTCCCTCGCCGAAAACGACCAAGCGCGAGAAGTAGAGCTCCGGAAATGCGAGCACGGCTTCGCGCACGTACTTCGCCGTCTCGTCGCTCGTCGTTGGCAGGAGGATGCGCCGAACCTGGGACTGGCGGCTGCTGTCGAGGCGCAGGAAGCAGATTGACTCTGGATCGACCCGGCGGAGTAGGGCAGGCGAGTGTGTCGCGATGAGAGACTGCGAGTCGCCAGGCTCCGCAGCCTTTCGGAGCTGCCGAATGATGCGGCCAAGGTACTGCGGAGCCAGGCTGTTCTCCGGCTCCTCGAGCGCGATGACGGTGTGCACCGGAGGGCGCAGGCGGTGCTGATCGAACGAGGTCTCTGTGCCACCAAGCACTTCCCGCGCGAGAGCTTGCCAGGCCAGAACCAAAGAGATGTAGAGCAGCGACTTCTGCCCGTCACTGAGTCGTTCGAACGGAAGCGAGGAGTCAGCTGGGGACGGTGCGAACGAGATAGTGAGCTGGCGGAGCACGCTCTCGAGATCGCCGCTGCCGAACGCGATGGACGGGTCGGTGAAGAAGGAGCCTGAGTGAAGCCCCTTCCATTCCCCCGCGAGCTGAACGCCGATGCTCTTGACGGCGTCGTTGTCGGCAAGTGCCTCGGTGAGGTTCTTCGAAAGCATCTCGAGCGTCCTACGCTCGGTCGTCCAGTCTGCGGCACGAAGCGCCCGCCCAACGAGCGATGCGGTCGTGTAGGAAATGTGCTCGGCCGGATCGCGGCGCGCAGGCAAGTAGTGCACCTCGACATTGGCGCGATCGAAGCGCGACATGTCAGCTCGCTGCAGCGGCTCGCCTTCCGCATCCGCTTCGAGGATGTACTCGAGCTTCTCCTCGATCACGTTGTCGGCAGCGATGGTGGCGGTGAGGCGCACGCGGATGCGCGGGATGCCGTCCTCTGTGGCTATGCGCATGTGCGCAAAGTTGGGCGGTATCGAGGCGTGGTCGCCTGAAGCACCCGACTCTGGAAACTCGATATCCACCTCGATCCACATCACGGGTCCAGCGGCCTGCACCTCGGCTGCCGTCTGTCCGTTCGGGATATGGAAGTCCGAGTGACGAACTCTGCGCTGCACCGGCAGCGGGCTGAAGAGCCGCGAGAGCGCCTCGAGCACGGCCGTCTTGCCAGAACCATTGGGGCCCAGGACGTAGGTGACGTCCCGCAGCGCGATCTCCTTCCTGTCCGGGCCAAACGACTGGAAGCCGGAGATTCGAAGGTGGGTGATCTGCATCAGGCGTCCTCGTCTCGATGCGCGCGCGAAGAGGCTCCCCAGGCCAGGCGGACAGTCGATTTAGTGCGATTGGGTTACACCGGGTTGGTGCTCAGAGTGCACAACTGTGCTTTGCTCATTCTCCTCTGGGCGCTTGGTTGTGACGCGTCAGACGCGCCGTGCCTATGGGCCGGAGATTCTGCGAGTTCGGTTGACTCCCGATTTGTGAGGGTCTGACTCTCGCTGGAAGGATGGTCGTCACGCCGAAGCCGTTTTCGGAGGAGTTCGCGGAGACGTGAACGGGTCGCGCGTCGTGGCGGCGCGACGATCCGGCCGAACCCTCAGCAGGCCCATGTTCAGCACGTCTCGTCGCCAACTCGACGCAGTCTGCAGTAGAGCGCTCAGTCCGAATCGCCTAGCCATCACGCTCGGTCAGCGCTCTCGATCGCACGGTCGACCCCGTACCCTCCGAGCCCCACGAGCCTGTCCAAAATGTCCAGCAAGCTCGATACGCGCTTCGCGTCGCTAGCCTGCGCCAATCCCCGTACGACGAGGTCCGCGATGTAGTGCGCATCGGCAGCCGCTCCAGTGCGGATCCGAGACTTCCTCCCGATGCACGGCGAGGAAGGCGTGCGCGGCTTTGTCGACCAGGTCATCGACCTTGTCCTTCGCGTTCTGGAGAACGATCAGCAATTGGGGTGTGGCGTGGGTGTAGCTCGGCGAATCGATGAGAGCCCGAAGCAGTTGCCGCAGCGGTTGCAAGGGTTGGTCGCGAAGCTCGCGGACGACCTCGCTGACGGCCTTCCTGACCGGCTCATCCGGGTCGTTACTGAGCCTTGTCAACGCCGAGATCAAGGGGGCTGAGTCGGAGGCGCGGGATACGCGGGCTGCGCACAGTGATGCTGCTCCGGCGCGGACTTCTGCTTCGGAGTCGAAGATGCGCTGCATCAATTCAGGACGTTGCCACTCTGTTGCTGCGAACGCTCCGAGCTCGCCTCCCGACTTCCGAGTGTCAGGATCGGTCGAGCTGATCATTCGATCGATGACCGGATCGCTGCGACGACCAGCCGATCGAAGCGAGCAAAGGCGGCACCCACGCAAGCCTGAGACTGAAGAACGAGGACTAAGAGAGGCCCGCAGCCTGACGGCTGCGGGCCTCTCTTAGGTGTTGAGTTCTCAAGACAGTTCTTAAGACACCCCTCCGGTCGGGCTGACAGGATTTGAACCTGCGACCCCTTGACCCCCAGTCAAGTGCGCTACCAAGCTGCGCCACAGCCCGCGAGCCCCGAGGGACCCACGTCGCCCGCGTCCGACCGGAGCGCGGAGCAACCCGACCAGCATAGCGGACGCCGGACCCCTCCCGCGCCACGCGGTGTCGTCCCGCGCGAGTCGTCCAGCGCGTCGCGGCTCCACACGACACCCGTCGGATTCCCAGGGTCTCCGACGCCCGGCTCGTAGGGTGGCCCGATGCGTTCCGGTCCCACCTCCCGTGTCCTCCTCGCACTCGCAGCAGCCGGCCTGCTGCTCGGAGCCGCCGGGTGCACCGGGTCACAGACCGAGACACCCCGGCCGACCCTGGCGAAGGCGACGGCGGAGTCCGTGTCGGTCGCGGCCGAGTCCGACGCCGCCGAGCGATCCGTCCGGACGAGCCGCGCGCTGTTCGCGTCCGCTCCCGGAGCCGTCGTCGCGCCCGCCGACGACGCCGACGCCGTGCGGTCCGCGGCGAGCGCCGCCGAGGCGGCCCACGTCCCGGTCCTCCTCACCGGGAAGGACGAGTCGACGGGGAAGGGCGAGTCGACGGCGAAGGACGGGTCGCCGGCGGCGCACGAGCTCGAACGGCTCGGCGCCCGCTGGTACCAGGCCGAGGGCGACGTCGCGATCGACACCGACGTCCCGGAGCAGGACGCGCCGGACGGCGGGGACGCGCCGGAGCCGAGCCGCGCCTCCAGGCAGGCCACCGTCGTCGTGGCGGACGCGACCGCCGACGCCGCAGCCGTGGCGACCGCGAAGGCGGCGGGTGCCCGCGTCGTGACGATGCCGGACGGTGTGACGGACCCCGCGGCCGCGCCGGACGTCGTGACCGCACTGCACGAGCGGAGCAACCACCCGACGGTGCTGGTGGGGGCGGCATTCGCCGACCTGCCGGACCCGGAGTGGACCGTCCGCGCCGCAGAGAACGGGTGGCAGCTGCCCGACGGCGGTCAGCGGCCGTTCGACGGCCACCGGTACGTGGCGCTCTACGGCGCGCCGGGGGCGCCCGCGCTCGGCGTCCTCGGCGAGCAGGACCCGACGGCGACGGTGCAGCGCGCGAAGTCCGTCGCGGCGTCGTACAAGGGGCTCGGCGACGTGCCGATCACACCCGCGATGGAGGTCATCGCGACCGTCGCCGCCGGGGACGCCGGCGCGGACGGGGACTACTCGACCGAGCTGCCCGTGTCGACGCTCGAGCCCTACGTCGATGCCGCGCACGACGCCGGGATGCCCGTGATCCTCGACCTCCAGCCGGGGCGCGCGGACTTCCTGTCGCAGGCGAAGCGGTACGAGTCGCTGCTGTCGAAGCCGGGCGTGTGGCTGGCGCTCGACCCCGAGTGGCGTCTCGGGCACGACCAGGTCCCGCTCGAGCAGATCGGGAGCGTGAAGGCCTCCGAGGTGAACGAGGTGTCCTCGTGGCTCGCGGACCTGGTCCGCTCGAAGGGGCTCCCCCCGAAGGCGTTCGTGCTCCACCAGTTCCGGCTGTCGATGATCCAGGACCGCGCGTCGCTCGAGCAGCACCCGGAGCTCGACATGCTCGTGCACGTCGACGGGCAGGGATCGCAGCCCGACAAGCAGGCGACGTGGAAGGCGCTGCACGTCGGGGCGCCCGCGGGCATCCACTGGGGATGGAAGAACTTCTACGACGAGGACCAGCCGATGCTGACGCCGCAGCAGACCATGGCGGACGTGGCGCCGACACCGTCGCTGATCACGTACCAGTAGCGGATCGCCTCGGCCAGTTCTCCACAGACGGGAGGCGCGGGTCGGGTTTCGTCGGTCGGTGCTGACAGCATGGGGTCATGTCTGTTGCCCCACCACCTGCTCCGCCGTCCGCTGCGATCGCTGCGGAGGCGCAGGAGGCGCTGCACGCCCTGACCGGGCGGCCCGACGCGGTGTTCCACCCCGGGCAGCTCGAGGCGATCTCGGCGCTGGTGGAGCACCGGCAGCGCGCCCTCGTGGTGCAGCGCACCGGGTGGGGGAAGTCCGCCGTGTACTTCCTCGCGACCCTGCTGCTCCGGCGACGCGGGGGCGGCCCGACCGTGCTCGTGTCGCCGCTGCTCGCACTCATGCGCGACCAGGTCGCCGCGGCTGCCCGGGCCGGGGTGCGTGCGGTGTCGATCAACTCGGCGAACGCGCACGAGTGGGGTGAGACGCAGGCGGCGCTCGCCCGCGACGAGGTGGACGTCCTGCTCGTCTCCCCCGAGCGGCTCAACAACCCGAGGTTCCGCGACGACCAGCTGCCGACGCTCATCGCCCGCATGGGCATGCTCGTCGTCGACGAGGCGCACTGCATCTCCGACTGGGGGCACGACTTCCGGCCGGACTACCGCCGGCTGGCCGAGCTCATCCGGTCGCTCCCCCACGGCGTGCCCGTCCTCGCCACCACCGCGACGGCGAACGAGCGCGTGGTCGAGGACGTCGCCGAGCAGCTGACCGCCGGCCCCGACGACCCCGTGTTCACCATCCGCGGGTCCCTCGCGCGGGCGTCGCTGCGGCTCGGCGTGCTGTCGCTCCCCGATGCTCGACAGCGGCTCGGCTGGTTGCTCGCGCACCTCGGCGACCTGCCGGGCAGCGGCATCATCTACACGCTCACCGTCTCCGCGGCCGAGGACATCGCCCGGCTCCTGCGCGACAACGGGTACGCGGTCCGCGCCTACACCGGGCGCACCGACACCGACGAGCGCGAGCAGCTCGAGCAGCAGCTCAAGGGCAACGAGCTGAAGGCCCTCGTCGCGACGAGTGCGCTCGGGATGGGGTTCGACAAGCCGGACCTGGGCTTCGTCGTCCACGTCGGGGCGCCGTCCTCCCCCGTGGCGTACTACCAGCAGATCGGTCGTGCCGGTCGCGCCACCGACAACGCCGACGTGCTCCTGCTGCCCGGGCGTGAAGACCAAGAGATCTGGCAGTACTTCGCGAGCGCCTCGATGCCGACCGAGTCCCGGGCGTCCGCGGTGCTGAACGCACTGTCCCGCGACTCCGCGATGTCGACCGTCGCCCTCGAGGGACTGGTCGACATCAAGCGCTCCACCCTCGAACTCCTGCTCAAGGTGCTCGACGTCGACGGCGCCGTCCAGCGCGTCGCCGGCGGGTGGGTCGCCACGGGGCAGCCGTGGGAGTACGACGCGCCCCGCTACGAGCGGGTCGCCGCTGCCCGCGCTGCCGAGGCCGCGTCGATGCTCGACTACGAGTCCACGTCGCAGTGCCGCATGCAGCTCCTGCAGCAGGACCTCGACGACCCGTCCGCCGAACCGTGCGGTCGCTGCGACAACTGCACCGACGCCTGGTACCCGACGTCGGTGTCGTCGTCGGACGCCTCGGGTGCCGCCGCGGCGCTCGACAAGGTCGGGGTCGAGATCGCCCCGCGCGCCCAGTGGCCGTCGGGCATGTCGTCGCTCGGCGTCCCCGTGCGCGGCAAGATCGGCGCCGACGAGCTCGTCCAGCCCGGACGCGCCGTCGCCCGGCTCACCGACCTCGGGTGGGGTGGGCCGCTCCGTGCCCTCTTCGCACCGGGGGTCCCCGATGCCCCGATCTCGCGGGAGCTCGTCGACGGGTGCGTCCGTGCGCTCAAGGACTGGCCGTGGGAGACCCGTCCGACCGGGGTCGTCGCGATGTCGTCGCGGTCACGGCCCGAACTCGTCGGGTCGCTCGCGCAGGCACTGTCCTCAATCGGGCGGTTGCAGTTCCTCGGCACGCTCGGCCGGAACGGTGGGACGCCACGCGGCGACGGTGCAACGAACAGCGCCTACCGCTTGTCGGGGGTGTGGGACACGTTCGTGGTCGATCCTGCGCTCGGGGCCGCGCTGCAGTCGCACGAGGGGCCGGTGCTGCTCGTGGACGACCTCGTCGACAGTCGGTGGACGATGACCGTGGCGGGCCGCGAACTGCGGCGGGCGGGGGCGTCGGCCGTGTTGCCGTTCGCGTTGGCCACGGTCGCCTGAGCCGGTCGTCAGCCGTTCGGGTTGCTCAGGCCGTCGGCAACCCACTGCAGGAAGACGACGACGGCCACGTCGACCAGCAGCGTCCCGCCTGCCACGAACAACCCGGCCGCTGCGACGACGACCGCTGCCGGACGCGGCCCGGGCACCCGGAACAGGGCCACCACCGTGGCGAGGAGCGCGGCGAGCGAGACGATCCCCGTCACCACCCACCACGGTGGGAACCCCTCGGTGAACACGCGCGCCAGGCCGACCGCGTGTGCGACGCCGGCGATCAGTGCGACGGCCCCGGGCGCAGCCAGCCACCAGCTGCTCGCGCCGATCGTGCGGTCGCCGGACGAACGTGCTGTCATGTCGGACCTCCCCCGGACGCCCCGATGGGCGCCGCCCCGGCGGTCATCGTCGCACACCGGAGGCGCGGTGCGGGCCGGCACCGCGCCTCCAGTCCGCCGGGGTGCGGTTCAGGCGCCGATCGCGTCCAGCTCGGCGAGCGCGTCGGACGGCAGGGCGAAGCCCGCCGACGCGACGTTGTCGCGCAGGTGCGCGACGGACGAGGTCCCCGGGATGAGGAGCATGTTCGGCGAGCGCTGGAGCAGCCACGACAGCGCCACGGTCAGCCGCGACACTCCGAGCCGCTCCGCGACGGCGTCGAGCGCACCGGACTGCAGCGGCGAGAAGCCGCCGAGCGGGAAGTACGGCACGTAGGCGATGCCCTGCGCGGCCGTGCTGTCGACCATCGCGTCGTCCTCGCGGCGGGCGACGTTGTAGAAGTTCTGCACGCAGACGACAGGGGCGATCGACTGCGCCTCGGCGAGCTGTTCGGCGTTCACGGTCGACAGGCCGAGGTGCTTGATGAGTCCCTGCTGCCGGAGTTCGGCGAGCGCTTCGAACTGCGGCGCGAGGCTGCCCGGCTCCGGGGCGTCGAACCCGCCGACGCGGAGGTTCACCACGTCGAGCTGCTCGAGCCCCAGGTGCCGCAGGTTGTCGTGCACTTGCTCGACGAGCTCGTGCGGCTCGCGGGCATGCGGCCATCCGCCGTCCGCATCGCGCCGGGCGCCGACCTTCGTCACGATGTGCAGGCCGTCGGCGTACGGGCGGAGGGCCTCGCGGATGACCTCGTTCGTGACGTGCGGGCCGTAGAAGTCGGCTGTGTCGATGTGGGTGATCCCGAGCTCGACGACGGTGCGGAGGACGCGGATCGCCTCGTCGCGGTCGGTGGGCGGCCCGAAGACGCCGGGGCCCGCGAGCTGCATGGCGCCGTACCCGACGCGGGTGAGGTCGAGGTCGTCGGCGAGGCGGAAGGAACCGCCGGGGAGTGTGGTGTCGGTCATGTCCACCACGATGCTCCCGGTCCGCCGGGACGGACAGGTCCCCGTCGACCCTGGGACCACGGGGACCAGGATCGGACCGCGCCGGGTCCGTAGCATCGAGGGGTGAGCGACAACACCCTCGGCGAGTACCTCCGGGCGAGGCGTGCGCTCGTGCGCCCGGAGGACGCCGGGCTGCGCGTCACCGGCGTCCGACGCACGCCGGGGCTGCGCCGCGAGGAGGTGGCGACGCTCGCCGGGATCAGCGCGGACTACTACCTCCGTCTCGAACAGGGGCGTGACCGGAACCCGTCGGGGCAGGTGCTCGACGCGATCGCACGGGTGTTCGGCCTCGACGCCACGGCGACCGCGTACCTGCGGGGTCTGGCCAGCGCATCCGGGTCGGGTGCCGCTGCGCCCGACCGGGCCAGGGGATCCCGCGGAGGCCGGAGTGACCGGGTCCCGACCGGGACGCTGCAGTTGCTCGACGTCGTCGGGTTGCCCGCCTTCGTCGAGAACCGTGCGTTCGACGTGCTCGCCGCGAACCGGCTCGCGTCCGCGTTGGCGCCGGGGATGCGTGCCGGCGAGAACCGACTGCGCACGATGTTCCTCGGCCACACCGAGCAGGGGCGCTACCCGGACTGGGAGCAGCAGATGGGCGGCATGGTGGCCGCCTTCCGGTCCTCCATCGGGACTCGTGTGGACGATCCGGCGATCACCTCGCTCGTCGGCGAACTGTCGCTCGGCAGCGAGGACTTCCGTCGGCTGTGGGCGCGACACGACGTCCGGCCGCTCGCCGGGGGCACCGTGCGGATGTGGCACCCGGAGGTGGGCGAGCTCGAGCTCCGGCGGGAGAAGCTCGGCATCGGCGGGACGGACGGGCAGCTGCTCGTGCTGCACCACGCCGAACCGGGGTCGCCCTCGGCGGGGGCGTTGGCGCTGCTCGGGAGCCTGGCCGCGGGGGCGGCGGGCGGCGCGGGCGGCGCGGCGGGCGGAGCGGCGGGCCGACTCGGAACGACATCGTCGACGTCGTACGACCTCGACTGAGTCGCTCCCCCGCGCGTGCAACGGTGCGCGTCCGCAACGAGCGACAAGACCGGTGTCGAACGACGTCGACGATGTCGCACCGGCTCGGCACCACCCAGCGCCATCACCGCGCGCCGCCACCGCCCCCTCAGCCCGCCGCAGGCCCCGAGCGTCGCGCCGGCTTCGGGAACGCGGCCCGCATGTGGTCGGTCGTCAGCACGTCCCCGATGCCGATCATCAGCAGCGAGAACACGATCTGCTCGATGACCATCCAGAACGGGTAGAGCCCCGGGATCGCCGCGACCACGAGCGTCACGACCGGGAAGATCCGGCTGAACAACCGCAGCCGCTGGTATGCCCAGTAGTACCCGAGCTGCGCCCGCCACGCGAACACGTAGAGCGTCAGCGTGATGAGCAGGACGACGGTCGCACGGAACCACACCGCCCACGGGACCGTCTGCCCGGCGTGCGTCAGGAGGATCGCCACGACGATCGCCGTCAGGCCGACCACGGTCTCGGCGACGAGCAGCCACCGGATCCACCGGAAGGAGCGGACGGTCTCGGGGTGGTCGAGCATGTCCTCGCGGATGACGTAGTCCGCCTGCCGTCCGCCGGCCAGTCGGTCGAGGTGCAGACGGCACCACAGGCGGTCGGCGAGGGCACCGAGCCCGGCGTTCTGCTGCGTCACCCTCCCATGGTGCCGTATCCGGCGGTGGGAACCGGCACCGCACCACCCGCCGTGTCCCGCGGCACGAACCGGCACCGCACCACCCAGCCGTGTCCCGCGGCACGAACCGGCACCGCGCCTCCAGACCGGCGACGCCTCAGTCGGTCGGCAGGAGCGCGGCTCCCCCGAGGACCGCACCGGAGTCGGGGTCCAGCAGGACGAGCGAGCGGACCGGGTCCGGGATGCCGCGGGGTGCCTCGAGGTCGAAGGTGATCGTCCCCACGTCGGACGGGATCGTGCCGAGGTCGTCATCGTCCTCGTGGCCCGTCCAGAGCCCGGGCCGCGCGCCGACGACCGTGCCCTCGGAGAGCACCACCCGGACCCCTGGCAGCTCCGTGTCGGAGAACGCCACCCGGAGGTCCGTGATCCTGACGAGCAGGTGCTCCCCGGCTCGGGCGATCCGGACGTGTCCTGAGGCGGACCGGTCGTGTTCCGAGGCGATCCCGTCGATCGGAGCGATCGGGACGAGGTCGCCGGCCACCGGCGGGACGCGCCGCCACCACGGGTCGATGGGCGACCCGTCGGCATGGTCATCGGTGGCGGGCTCGGGGACCGGGGCGCCGAGCGTGTTCGACGGGGACACGAGCGTGCCGCCCTGCACACCCTGTTCGGCGAGCGGGGTCGTCGTCGCGACCGGCTCCGCAGCGTCGATGCCACGCTCGGTCTGGATGGCGCGCCAAGCGACCAGGACCGCGACGAGGGCGAGCAGAGCGACCGCTGCGAACAGCCATCGTCGACTCGCCCTCGTCATCTCGGATCTCCTGATCGACCTCAGCGCTTGCGGCGCTCGCGCACCCGCATGTTGACGTTGATCGGCGTGCCCGAGAAGCCCCAGACCTCGCGCAGTCGACGCGTGATGAAGCGTCGGTACTGCGGGTCGAGGAAGCCCGTCGTGAACAGCACGAACGTCGGCGGCTGGCTCGACGCCTGGGTCCCGAACAGGATGCGGGGCTGCTTGCCACCACGGACCGGGTGCGGGTGCTCCTGCACGAGCTCGGCGATGAAGGCGTTGACCTTGCCCGTCGGGATGCGGGTGTCCCACGAGTCGAGCGCGGTCTCGAGGGCCGGCACGAGCTTCTCGAGGTGGCGACCGGTGCGTGCGGAGATGTTGACGCGCGGGGCCCACGCCACGTGCGCGAGGTCCTGCTCGATCTCGCGCTCGAGGTAGCGGCGGCGGTCGTCGTCGAGCAGGTCCCACTTGTTGTAGGCCAGCACCAGCGCACGACCGGACTCGAGGACGAGGTCGATGATGCGGAGGTCCTGCACGGAGATCGGCTCGGTGACGTCGAGGACGACCACGGCGACCTCGGCCTTCTCGAGCGCCGCGGTCGTGCGGAGCGAGGCGTAGAAGTCGGCCCCCTGCTGCAGGTGCACGCGCTTGCGGATGCCGGCGGTGTCGACGAAGCGCCAGACACGGCCGCCGAGCTCGATCTGCTCGTCCACCGGGTCGCGGGTCGTCCCCGACAGCTCGTTGACGACGACGCGCTCTTCGCCGGCGGCCTTGTTCAGGAGCGAGCTCTTGCCGACGTTCGGACGGCCGAGGATCGCGACGCGACGGGGTCCGCCGACCTCCTGCTTGGCGACGGCCGAGGTGTCGGGGAGCGTCGTGATGATGAGGTCGAGGAGATCGGCGACGCCACGACCGTGCAGCGCCGACACCGGGTACGGCTGCCCCAGACCGAGGTTCCAGAGCTCGTAGGCGTCGAGGTCGCGCCGGTCGTCGTCCGACTTGTTCGCGACGACGATGACGGGACGGTCGGTACCGCGGAGCATCTTCACGACGTGCTCGTCGGTGGCGGTGATGCCGACCGTGACGTCCACGACGAAGAGCACCGCGTCGGCGAGGTCGATCGCGACCTCGGCCTGGGCGGCGACGGAGGCGTTGATGCCCTTGGCGTCGGGCTCCCACCCGCCGGTGTCGACGAGGGTGAAGCGCTTGTCGTTCCACTCCGCCTTGTAGGCGACGCGGTCACGCGTGACACCGGGGGTGTCCTGCACGACGGCTTCGCGGCGACCGAGGATGCGGTTCACCAGCTGCGACTTGCCGACGTTCGGTCGCCCGACGATCGCGAGCACCGGGTAGGCCGGCAGGTACGTGATGCCGTCCTCGCCGAGCTGCCCGGCTTCGAGCAGGGCGACGTCCTCTTCGTCGAGCTCGTAGTCCTCGAGCCCGGCGCGGAGCGCGTTCGCCCGCTGCTCGGCCTCGGCTTCGTCGAGCCCGGCGATCCGCTCGCCGAGGGCGTCGTCGTACTCGGGGAAGTCGTCGTGTTCTGGGTTGTCCAGCTGCGCCATGTGGGTGTCCTTGCCGGCGACCCTTCGGCCGCGTGTTGTCAGTGCGTGGCCGCGCGTGGCCCTGGTGGTCAGTGCCCGGTCGCGCGGGCCAGGTCGACGACCGCTTGCACGGTCTGGTCGAAGTCGAGGTCGGTGGAGTCGAGCGTCGTGACGCCGTCGGCGGCGTTCATGAAGTCGACGACCTTCGCGTCCGCCGCGTCGCGACGAGCGAGTGCGGCGGAGGTCTCGGCGGCCGACTGGGTGGTGACCTCAGCCGAGCGCCGAGCCATTCTAACGGACTCGTCGGCCGTGAGGAGGATCCGGACTTCGGCATCGGGCGCGACGACCGTGGTGATGTCACGCCCCTCGGTGATGATGCCCCGGCCCTCGGCCTTGCGCATCACGTTCCGGAAGAGCTGCACGAGCCGCTGCCGGACCTCGGGCAGCTTCGCGATGTGGGCGACCGCGGCGGTGACCTCGGGCGTTCGGATGGCGTCGGTGACGTCGGTGCCGTTCACCTGGACGAAGTAGGCGTCCGGGTCGGTGCCGATCTCGTAGTCGAAGGTGTCCCAGCTCGCCAGGACCGCGGCGGCGTCGTCGAGGTCGACCTGCTGCTGCAGTGCGTGCCAGGCGAGCGCGCGGTAGGCGGCACCGGTGTCCTGGTAGCCGAAGCCGAGCGCGCGCGCCGCGGCACGGGACACGCTCGACTTGCCGCTGCCCGCGGGACCGTCGACCGCGATCACGAACTTCGCGACGAAGGCGCCGTCCGGCAGTCCGGCCGGCAGGGGGTCGCGCGTCGAACCGGGCTCGCCGCCACCCTGCCCGTCGAGACCGCCACCCGCACCGCCGGCGCCGCCGATCGGGCCGGGCTGGTCGCCGGGCGTGGGCAGCCCCGTGTCGGGTCCGTCGGGTCCACCGGTCACGCCGGAGTCGTCGTTGTTCAGGCCCATGCTGCTGCGATCCTCCATCCGCGACCCTCGAGTTCGTCGACGAGTCGCTGTTCCTGCTCGGGCACGACCGACACCTCGACGATGCCGATCTGCGCGCCCGGTGAGTGCTCGAGGCGCATGTCCTCGAGGTTGATGCCGATCTCCCCGATGAACGTGAGGAGGGCGGCGATCTGGCCCGGGGTGTCGTCGACGAGGACGACCACCTGGGCGAAGCGTTTCGTGGTGCCGTGCTTGCCCGGCAGCCGTTCGACGCCGCGGTTGCCCGCAGCGATGGTCTCGGCGAGGGCGCGGGGCGAACCGGGCGCGGTCGGGTCCTCGAGTGCGGCGAGCACCCGGTCGAGGTCGTCGCGGAGGTCCGCGAGCACCGGCCGGATGCGCGACGCGTTCGCACCGATGATCTGCACCCACAACCCCGGGTCGCTCGCGGCGATGCGGGTCACGTCACGGACGCCGCCGCCCGCGAGGCCGAGCGAGCCGTCCGGGGCGTCCCGCAGCCGGGAGGCCATCAGCGTGGACACCAGCTGCGGTGCGTGCGAGACGTACGCCACCGCGAGGTCGTGCGACTCCGGTTCCATCGGGACCACGGTCGCGCCGACGTCGAGCGCCAGGTCCTCCACCACGGCGGCACGCTGGTACGTGATGTCGTCGTGCCCGGCGATCACCCACGGCTGCCCGAGGAAGAGATCGGCGCGCGCGGCGGTCGGCCCGCTGCGTTCGCGGCCCGCCATGGGGTGCGAGCCGATGTAGCGCGAGATGTCGGCGCCGGCTGCCCGGAGCGAGGCGAGCGGCCCCGACTTCACGCTCGCCACGTCGGTGAGGACGGCACCGGGGAAGGCAGCGAGCTCGCGCTCGACCACCGTCGCGACGACGTCCGGCGGGACGGCCACCACGACGAGTTCCGGACGGTCACCGGGAGCCGGTCGACGCCCGGCGCCGTAGTCGACGGCGAGCGCCAGGGCTGCGGGCGAGACGTCGTCGAGGACGACCTCGACACCCTTCTCACGCAGCGCCAGGCCGATGGACGCGCCGAGCAGGCCCGCGCCGACGATCCGCACGGGTCCCCGGAGCCGCCGGTCGATGGCCGGTTCGGCGAGCGGGGTGGTGGCGTCGGTCACCCCGCAAGCCTACCGATCGTCAGTCCGAGGACACTTCGCCGTCCGAGGCCTGGGGAGAACCCTTCGCCTCACGGGCGATGCGGAGGAGCGAACCGAGCTCGACCGTCGACAGCTCCCGGGTCTTGCCGATCGGCAGGGACCCGAGGTGCAGCGGCCCGAACGATCGCCGGACCAGCTCGAGGACGGGGTGGTCGACCTCGTCGAGCATGCGGCGCACGATCCGGTTGCGACCGGAGTGCAGCGTGATCTCGACGAGCGACTCCCCGCGCGAGGACTCGAGCAGGCGGACCTTGTCGGCCGCGATCGGACCGTCCTCGAGCTCCACACCGTCGAGCAGCCGCTGCACCGTCGCGGGGTTCACGTTGCCGCGCACCTTCGCGATGTACGTCTTCGTCACCCCGAACGACGGGTGCGCCAGGACGTGCGCGAGGTCCCCGTCGTTCGTCAGCACGAGCAGCCCGGACGTCTCGGTGTCGAGCCGCCCGACGTTGAACAGGCGCTCCTCGTACCGGTCGACGTACTCGGACAGGTCACGCCGTCCACGCTCGTCCTGCAGGCTCGAGACCATGCCGGTCGGCTTGTTGAGCAGCACGTAGCGGCGCGAGCTGTCGATCTGCACCGGGACGCCGTCCACCGCGATCTGGTCGGTCTCGGGATCGACACGCCGGCCGAGCGCGTCGACGACCTCGCCGTTGACCGTCACGCGGCCCTCGACGATCAGGTTCTCCGCGACGCGGCGAGATGCCACGCCCGCAGCGGCGATCACCTTCTGCAGGCGCTCCCCCTCTGCCTGGAGGCGCGGCGCGGCCCCGGCGGTCGCCGTCCCGTCCGCCGCGTCCCAGTCCGGGATGATCGGGCGCTCGGGCGTGCCCTCGAGCGGCTGGCCCTGCTGGTCGCGGGCGCCCTCGGGCTGCGGGGTGGTGCGGCGGTCGGTGCCGCGCGGGCCGGTGTTCCGGGGCCGGTCGCCGTTGCGCGCCGTGGTGGTGCCGCCGACGTAGCGTCGGCCGTTGTGCCACACCGTGCTGGGTCGGCCGTCCGGGGCACGGCGGTCCTCGCGGGCGGGGTCGCGGCGGCGGTCGTCGTCGCGTCGGGGGGCGTCACGACGGTCGTCGCGCCGATCGTCACGGCCGCGGTACCCACCGGACGCGGGGCGCTCGTCACGACCCCGGTACCCGCCGCGGTCGTCGTCACGGCGGTTGAACCCGCCGCGGTCGCTGCCGCGGCGGTCGTCCTCGCGGCCGACGAACCGACCCCGGTCTCCCCCGCGGTCGTCACGACCCCGGTACCCGCCGCCGGACGCCGGACGCTCGTCACGCCCGCGGTGCCCGCCGCGGTCGTCGTCACGGCGCGGGGCATCTCGGCGGTCGTCACGACCCCGGTACCCACCACCGGACGCCGGACGCTCGTCACGCCCGCGGTACCCACCACGGTCATCGTCACGGCGCGGAGCATCACGGCGGTCGTCACGGCCGCGGTACCCACCGGAAGCAGGACGCTCGTCGCGCCCGCGGTACCCGCCGCGGTCATCGTCACGGCGCGGCGCATCACGGCGGTCGTCACGACCCCGGTACCCACCACCGGACGACGGACGCTCGTCACGGCCGCGGTAGCCCCCGCGGTCGTCGTCACGCCGGCCGGACCCCGCACGGTCGTCACGACCCCGGTACCCACCGCCAGAGGACGGACGCTCGTCACGGCCCCGGTACCCACCGGAAGCAGGACGCTCGTCACGCCCGCGGTAGCCTCCGCGCTCGTCGCGACCAGCGCTCTCGGACCGGCCACCCGCACGGCCGGAGCCGGCGGTGCGGTCGCGTGACGCGCCTCCAGGACGACCCGCGCCGTCCCGGCGACCCGCGCCGTCCCGGCCCGCGCCACCCCGTGGGCCGCCTCGTCGTTCTTCCTCATACGCGGCCATCGGGGATCCCTTCGTTCTGCTCGAAGCCGCCGGCACCGTCGTCCAGGAGGGGCGAGATGAGCGGCAGCTCGTCGAGCGAGTTGATGCCGAGCTGCTGCAGGAGCAGGTCGGACGTGACGTAGTTGATGGCGCCGGTCTCGGCGTCGGTGAACGACTCCTCGATGAGGCCGCGCGCGACGAGCGTACGGACGACGCCGTCGACGTTGACGGCGCGGATCGAGGCGATCTGCGAACGGGTGATCGGCTGCTTGTACGCGACGACCGCGAGGGTCTCGAGCGCCGCCTGCGACAGGCGGGAGGGGCGTTCGGCCTCGACGAACTGCTCGACGACGTCGTCGAGGTCCTGCCGGACGTAGAAGCGCCAGCCGCCGCCGACCTCGCGGAGTTCGAACCCGCGGCGGATCGTGCCGTCGACCCCGTCGAAGTCCGCCACGAGACGCTCGATGGCCTGCCTGACGGCGGGGACGGGAGCCCCCACGGCCGCGCCGAGGGACACGAGCGACTGGGGTTCGTCGGCGATCATCAGGATCGCCTCGAGCTGTCGGTCGACGGGGATCTCCGGCCGGGCGGCACGCTCGTGCGCCTCGTGGATCTCGCGCTCGATCGCGCGGGCGTCGGCCATCTCGTCGGCGCCGCCGGGTTCGGCACTGGACGTGTCGTGCACGTCATCCGTCATAGTCGGCTCCCAGGTTGGCGAGGCTCTCGTCGGACCAGTCGTCGGCGGTCCAGCGCAGCGTCAGCTCCCCGAGCGGTTCGAACTGTTCGAACGAGATGGATGCGTTCCGGTACAGCTCCAGGATCGCGAGGAAGCGAGCCACCACGATACCCGTCTCCGAGACGCCGGCGACCAGTTCGCGGAACGAGACGTCCTCGTCGGCACGCGTGCGGAGGATCGAGACGACGATCGCGGCCTGCTCTCGGATGCTGACGAGCGGGGCGTGCAGGTGGTCGAGTCCGACCGTCGGGAGCTCCCGCGGCGCGAACGCCAGGGTCGCCAGCGCGGCGAAGTCCTGCACCGACAGGGTCCAGACGAGCTCGGGGGTCCGGGCACGGAACCGCTCCTCGAGCCGGACGCTCCGCACGTGGCGTCGGGACTCGGTCAGCCAGCGGGAGCCGAACCAGTCGGCGGCCTGCTTGAACGCCCGGTACTGCAGCAGTCGGGCGAACAGGAGGTCGCGGGCCTCGAGCAGGGCGACGTCCTCGGCGTCGACGAGCTCGCCCTGCGGCAGGAGTCCGGCGATCTTGAGGTCGAGCAGCGTGGCGGCGACGACGAGGAACTCGCTGGCCTCGTCGAGTTCGTCCTGGGACTCGGCCTGGCGCACGTACTCGATGAACTCGCCCGTCACGGCACCGAGCGAGACCTCGGTGATGTCGAGTTCGTGCTTCGTGATGAGCGAGAGGAGCAGGTCGAACGGGCCGTCGAAGTTGCGGAGCCGGACCCGGAAGCCGGCCGCGGTCTGCGTGCCGGCGGGTGCCGGCTGTCCGGCCGGTCCGGCCGGGGCCGGCTGCCCGGCCGGTCCGGGTGCCGGCTGTCCGGGTGCCGGCTGTCCGGCCGGTCCGGGGGCCGGCTGTCCGGCAGGGCCGGGGTCAGGCGACGGCGCCACGCTCGACGAGCTCCCTGGCGAGCTGCCGGTACGCGTGTGCGGCCGCGTGGTCCGGCGCGGTCTGCGTGATCGGCCGCGCCGAGACCGTGGCGTCCGGGAACTTCACGGTCCGGCCGATGACGGTGTCGAGCACGCGGTCGTCGAAGGTGTCCACGACGCGCTCCATGACCTCGCGCGAGTGCAGCGTGCGCGAGTCGTACATCGTCGCGAGGATCCCGTCGAGCTGCAGCGCCGGGTTGAGCCGGTCGCGCACCTTGTCGATCGTCTCGATGAGCAGCGCCACACCACGCAGGGCGAAGAATTCGCACTCGAGCGGGATGAGGACGCCGTGCGCCGCCGTCAGGGCGTTCACGGTCAGCAGCCCGAGCGACGGCTGGCAGTCGACGAGGATCACGTCGTAGTCGTTCGCGACCTTCCGGAGCACGCTCGCGAGGATCTGCTCGCGCGCGACCTCGTTCACGAGGTGCACCTCGGCCGCGGAGAGGTCGATGTTCGCCGGGATCACGTCGAGGTAGGGCGTGTTCGTCGGCTGGATGACCTGGTTCGGGTCCTTGATCGACCCCATCAGCAGGTCGTAGACGGTGGGGATGTCGTGGGTCCGCACGCCGAGGCCGGCCGACAGCGCACCCTGCGGGTCGAAGTCCACCGCGAGGACCTTGCGCCCGTACTCCGCCAGCGCCGCGCCGAGGTTGATCGACGTCGTGGTCTTGCCGACGCCGCCCTTCTGGTTGCACAGCGCGATGATGCGAGCGGGACCGTGGCCGTCGAGCTCCTCGGGCACCGCGAACTGCCGGACGGGCCGTCCGGTCGGACCGTAGGTGGTCTCGCCGGTTCCGGGGGTGGTCGTCGGGTTCGTGCTCACCCCGTCATCGTACCGGCGACCGGCCGCCGGGCCGGGCCGCACCGCCGCAGGTCGGGGCCAGGAGGCGCGACTCACGCTGGGCGCAGCGCCACCCGCATGCTGTCCACGCGTTCCGCGATGACGGCGTCCGCCGTCCAGCGCTGCTGCAGGCGCCCCACGAGCTCCTGCACCTGCGTCTGGTCGAGTCCGGGGTGGAGCGCCAGCCCCACCGTCAGTTCCGCACCGGCGAACCGTCCGAGCGGGTCCCCCGGGGCCAGCTCGACCCGCGCCACCGCACGCTCCCCCACGACGGAGTCCGCGAAGGCCCGCGCCACTTCCGGGTCCTCGAAGCAGGGCGTCCAGGGCAGGTCCTGCCCGATCGCCCACACCGCGGGGCGACGGAGAACGAACTCGGTCGGCGCCGTCGGGTCGAGGACCACGAGCTGGGTCTCCTCGCTCGCCGCGGCCATGGCCACGCGGCGGGAGTCCGCGGGGACCGGTCGGGCGTCCGCGTCCCAGGAGCGCATCGCCTCGACGGAGGTGAAGGCGGGCATGACGCTGCGACCGTCCGGCCCGGCGACCGTCACGATGGAGAGCTCCTGCGTCTTGTCGACGAGCTTGCCGGCGTCGGTGTGCCCGATGTCTCCGGCCTCGGCGATGAGCGGGATGAGCAGCCGTGCGGTGCGGAGCGCGTCGACGACCGCCCGCTGCGACCCCCCGTCCGGCAGCGCCGTGATCGCGGCGACGACGGCCGGGTCGGCCAGACCGTCGTCGTCGTCGAACGTCGTGTCGTGCTGGTCGAACGTGCGCCCGGCCCAGGCGAAGCCCGCGGAGTCCGCCGCCCCACCGGGGGTGTGCGCGTCGTCCGGGTGCCCGTCGCCCGCGGGCCCGTCGGGTCCGGTGCCGCGACCGTTCGAGATGCCCGCCACGCGCCTACTCCGAGGCGATGTCGAGCGCGGCCGGGAGCGTGAACGCCCCCGAGTAGAGCGCCTTGCCGATGATCGCGCCCTCGAGCCCGTGCGGCACGAGCGCACGCAGTGCACGGAGGTCGTCGAGCGTCGAGATCCCGCCGGAGGCCACGACGGGCTGGTCGGTGCGGTCGCAGACCTCGCGGAGGAGGTCGACGTTCGGGCCCTGCAGCGTGCCGTCCTTCGTCACGTCGGTCACGACGTACCGGGCACAGCCGGCTTCCTCGAGGCGGTCGAGGACCTCCCACAGGTCGCCGGCGTCCTCCGTCCAACCCCGGCTGGCGAGGGTCGTGCCGCGCACGTCGAGCCCGACGGCGATCTGCTCGCCGTACGTCCGGATCACGCGGGCAGCCCACTCCGGGTCCTCGAGCGCGGCGGTGCCGAGGTTCACGCGTGCCGCACCGGTCGCGAGGGCTGCCTCGAGCGAGGCGTCGTCGCGGATGCCGCCGGAGAGCTCGACGGCGACGCCCTCGACCTCGCGGATGGCGTGCGCGATGACCTTGCGGTTGTCACCGCGGCCGAACGCCGCGTCGAGGTCGACGAGGTGGATCCACTCGGCACCCTGGTCACGCCACGTCCGGGCCGCCGTCACCGGGTCGCCGTAGGAGGTCTCGCTGCCGGCCTCGCCCTGGGTGAGGCGCACCGCCTGACCGTCGACGACGTCCACGGCGGGCAGCAGGACGAGGGGCGTGGTGGTGGAGAGCTCGGTCATGGTCCTGTCTTCGTTGCGGGGGTCGTCGGGCGCGTCGTCGTTCGCGACGTGTCGCCGCGGGTCTCAGAGCGACTGCACCCAGTTGCGGAGCAGTCGGATGCCCGGCTCGCCGGACTTCTCGGGGTGGAACTGGGTGGCGGTGAGCGGACCGTTCTCGACCGCGGCGACGAAGCGCTGCCCGTGCTCGGCCCAGGTCAGGCGCGGCGCCCGGAACGGCCCGTACGCCTCGAGCGGGAAGTCGGTCACGCCGTACGAGTGCACGAAGTAGAAGCGCTCGTCGTGCAGGCCCTCGAACAACACCGAGTCCGCAGGAGCGTCGACCGTGTTCCACCCCATGTGGGGCAGGACGTCGGCCTGGATCTGCTCGACCGTGCCCGGCCACTGACCGAGCCCCTCGACGTCGGCACCGCGCTCGATGCCGCGCGAGAAGAGCACCTGCATGCCGACGCAGATCCCGAGGACCGGACGGCCGCCGGCGAGACGGTGGTCGACGATCTCGCCGCCCCGGACGCCCTCGAGCTGCTCGACCACGGCTCCGAACGCCCCGACGCCGGGGACCAGCAGTCCGTCGGCCCGGAGCGCCGCCTGCTTGTCCGACGTCAGGGTGACGTCGGCGCCGGCGCGTTCGAGGGCCTTGGCGGCGGAGTGGACGTTGCCCGACCCGTAGTCGAGGACGACGACGTTCGGCTTCGCCCCGGCGGTCACAGCGTGCCCTTGGTGGACGGGATGCCGTCCACGCGGGGGTCGAGTTCGACCGCCGTGCGCATCGCCCGGGCGAACGCCTTGAACTCGGCTTCGGCGATGTGGTGCGGGTCGCGGCCCTCGAGCACGCGGACGTGCACCGTGATGCCGGCGTTGAAGGTGATCGCCTCGAACACGTGGCGGACCATCGAGCCGGTGAAGTGGCCGCCGATCCGGTGGAACTCGAAGCCCGCGGGCTCGCCGGAGTGCACGAGGAACGGCCGGCCGGAGACGTCGACCACGGCCTGGGCGAGCGCTTCGTCGAGCGGCACGAGGGCATCCCCGTACCGACCGATGCCGGCACGGTCGCCGAGGGCCTGCTTGAGCGCCTGGCCGAGGACGATGCCGGTGTCCTCGACGGTGTGGTGGACGTCGATGTGGGTGTCGCCGGTCGACCGCACGCGGAGGTCGATGAGCGAGTGCTTGCTGAACGCCGTCAGCATGTGGTCGAAGAACGGCACGCTCGTCGAGATGTCGGACGTGCCGGTGCCGTCGAGGTCGAGTTCGAGTTCGATGCTCGACTCGCTCGTGCTCCGGCTGATCGTGGCGGTGCGCGCGGTCATGCTGCAACCCTAACCGGCGGCTGATCGGCGGCGACGCGGCGCATGGCGTCGAGGAACACGGTGGTCTCCTCTTCCGTGCCGGCGCTCACCCGCAGGTGGTTCGGGATGCCGAGGTCGCGCACGATGACGTCCTGCTCGAGCAGCGCTTCGAACGCGGCGTGCGGGTCGGCGACGCCGCCGAACAGGACGAAGTTCGACCACGTCTCGTACGTGCGGTAGCCCATCGCCCGGAGTTCGGTCACCATGCGATCGCGCTGCTGCGTGATGTCGTCGACCATCGCGAGCATCGCGGGGGCGTGCCGGAGCGCCGCCACCGCTGCCGCCTGGGTCAGCGCGGAGAGGTGGTACGGCAGCCGGACGAGTCGGATCGCGTCGATGACGGCCGGGTGGGCGGCCATGTAGCCCACGCGGGCACCGGCGAACGCGAACGCCTTGCTCATCGTGCGGGACACGATGAGACGCTCCCGCCCGGGCAACAGGGTGAGTGCGCTCGGGGCGTCGGCAGGCATGAACTCGGCGTAGGCCTCGTCGACCATCACGATGCCGTCGGTCGCGGCGTAGGCGGCCTCGATCGTCTCGATCGGGAGCGGCGTACCCGTGGGGTTGTTCGGCCCGCAGAGGAACACGATGTCCGGCTGGTGCTCACGGATGGCGGCCACCACGGTCTCGGGCGCGATGCGGAACTCGTCGTCGCGCTGCGCCGGGATCCAGGTCGTGCCGGTGCCCGACGCGAGGATCGAGTGCATCGAGTAGGTCGGAGGGAACCCGAGCACGGTGCGGCCCGGCCCACCGAAGGCCTGGAGCAGCTGCTGGAGCACCTCGTTCGAGCCGTTGGCCGCCCAGATCTGCTCCGGACCGAGCGCCTGCCCCGGCGCGAGGTCGCGCTGGAGGTAGTCCGCGAGGGACTGCCGCAGCTCGGTGAACTCACGGTCGGGGTAGCGGTTCACGGTCGTCAGCGCCTGGCGGATCGACGACACGATGTCCTCGGCGACGTCGGCCGGCACCGGATGCGTGTTCTCGTTGACGTTGAGCTGCACGCGCACGTGCTTCTGCGGGGCGCCGTACGGGCTCTGCCCGCGCAGGTCGTCTCGGATCGGGAGGTCTTCGAGCGTGAATGCCACCGATCCATCGTAGGCCGCTCGAACGGTATGGTGACCGGCCGTCCGGACGGTGCTAGTGCGCGGCGGTGTACTGCGCCGGGATCGAGATCTCCTGCCCGGCCTGCAGCCCGGAGCCGTCGAGCGCGTTCAGGCTGACGACGTCCTGCACGAAGTCGCGCGGGTCGGCGTTCGGGGCGGTCTCTTCCGCCAGCTGCCAGAGCGTCTCGCCCGGCTGGATGGTCACGGTCTCGAAGTGGGCGTGCGACTCGGTGTTGCCGGCCGATGCCTGTCCGCCGTTCAGCACGGCGAGTGCCACACCGATCAGCAGCGGGATCGCGGCGAGCGTCGTCAGGACGACCCGGCCGCGACGCGTGAGGCGCAGGCGCGTACGCACGGCGGGCGCGGTGCGCTGGATGTCAGCGATGGCGATGGTGCTCATGTCGTTCTTGCCTTCCCGTTCGGGTGAACCGAAGTCCTGTACCGAACATAGTTTCGAATGACGAGCCGCACAAGTCCTGCGCGGAGATTTCTTGGGGGTTTTCTGCCGACACGCTCGAACAGGTGTTTGTCCGGCGATGACCGGTCGGATACTGTTTCGATCGACTGGGACAAGTCAAGCGGGCACCACCGACATTCCCGCGGGCACGGTCCCGGCACCGACGAAGGGCGAGACGACGTGGCGGACGAACTGCGGGGCCAGAAGCCGCTGACGGCGAAGCAGCAGGCGATCCTCGACGCGATCCGTGCGTCGATCGCCAGCCGGGGCTACCCGCCGAGCATGCGCGAGATCGGTGACGCCGCGGGCTTGTCCTCGCTGTCGAGCGTCTCGCACCAGCTCGGCCAGCTCGAGCTCGGCGGGTGGATCCGCCGCGACCCGAACCGCCCCCGCGCGCTCGAGGTCCTCGTCGACGAGCCGACCCCCGACGTCGAGGGCCCGGACGTCGACGCGACGACGCTCGTCCCGCTCGTCGGTCGGATCGCCGCCGGTGTGCCGATCACGGCCGAGCAGCACGTCGACGAGATCGTGCCGCTCCCCCGGCAGCTCGTCGGCACGGGAGACCTCTTCATGCTCAAGGTCGTGGGCGAGTCGATGATCGACGCCGCGATCTGCGACGGCGACTGGGTGGTCGTCCGGTCGCAGCAGACGGCCGAGAACGGTGACATCGTCGCCGCCATGCTCGACGAGGAAGCGACCGTCAAGGTCTTCCGGCAGCGGGACGGCCACACGTGGCTGCTCCCCCGCAACACCGCGTTCGAGCCGATCCTCGGCGACGCGGCCACCGTGCTCGGCAAGGTCGTGGCGGTCCTCCGCTCGATCTGACGGCGCACGCACCGCGTGCCTCTGCGACGGGCGCAACCAAAGCCGGTTCGAACCACGCGATCACGTGGTTCGAACCGGCTTTCGTTGTGCGGCGCCGAACGGAACCGCGCAGCCGCGGTGGGTGCGGGGCGGGCGTGCGTCGCGCCTCCGCGACCGCACAGCGCGCGACCGCACCGCGCGCGACCGCACGCCGCACGACCGCACGCCGCGCGTCAGCGCAGGGCGCGCCTCAGGACGCGACGGGCGCGACCACGAACGGGTCGAGCTCCGCGACCTGCCGCTGGAACACGCGCACCCGCAGGCGCGTGCCGTCCTCGACGTAGTCGACGGTCTCGACCGCACCCGCGTCGTGCAGCGACGACACCAGGTCACCGCGGTCGTACGGGACCACCACGGTGAGCTCGACATCGGGTTCGGGGAGACGGGCCTCGATCACGTCGAGGAGGTCCTGGATGCCCTCGCCCGTGCGCGCCGAGACGAACACCGCGTCCGGCACGAGGCCGACGAGCACGAGCCGCTGCGACTCGTCGATCAGGTCGGCCTTGTTGAAGGCGACGATCTCCGGGATCTCGCGGGCGCCGACGTCGCCGATGACCTCGCGCACGGTCGCCAGCTGGGCGGCCGGGTCGGGGTGCGACCCGTCGACCACGTGCACGATGACGTCGGCTTCGCCGACCTCTTCGAGGGTGGAGCGGAACGCCTCGACGAGCTGGTGCGGCAGGTTGCGCACGAAGCCGACGGTGTCGACGAAGGTGAACTCGCGGCCCTTCGCGCTCTCGGTCCGGCGGACCGTGGCGTCCAGCGTCGCGAAGAGCTGGTTCTGCACGAGCACGCCGGCGCTCGTCAGTCGGTTCAGCAGCGAGGACTTGCCCGCGTTGGTGTAGCCGGCGATCGCGACGCTCGGGACGTCGTTGCGGTGTCGGTCGGCCCGCTTCGCCTCGCGCGCGGGGCGGAACCCGGCGATCTGGCGACGGAGCTTCGACATCCGGGTGTGGATGCGACGACGGTCGAGCTCGATCTTCGTCTCACCGGGACCACGCGAACCCATGCCCGCACCGCCGGACACCTGGCCACCGGCCTGGCGGGACATCGACTCACCCCAACCACGGAGTCGCGGCAGGAGGTACTCGAGCTGGGCGAGTTCGACCTGCGCCTTGCCCTCGCGGCTCTTGGCGTGCTGGCTGAAGATGTCGAGGATCACGGCCGTCCGGTCGATCACCTTGACCTTCACCACGTCCTCGAGCGCGCGGCGCTGGGACGGGGCGAGTTCGGTGTCGGCGATGACCGTGTCGGCGCCGGTGGCCTTGACGACCATCGCGAGCTCTTCGGCCTTGCCCTTGCCGAGGTACGTGGAGGGGTCGGGGTTCGGCCGGCGCTGCAGGAGCCCGTCGAGCACCACGGCACCCGCGGTCTCGGCGAGGGCGGCGAGCTCGCGCAGGGAGTTCTCGGCGTCCGAGGCGTCGACGTGCGGGTACACGCCGATCAGGACGACCTGCTCGAGCCGGAGCTGCCGGTACTCGACCTCGGTGACGTCCTCGAGTTCGGTGGAGAGGCCGCCGACGCGGCGGAGGGCAGCCCGGTCTTCGCGGTCGTACTGGTCGCCGTCGCCCGTCCAGGCGTGGTCGTCGACCGATCGGGTCTGGATCGCCTGCGCGGGGGCGAAGATCGAGGAGCTCGCGCGGGAGTCGGCGTTGCGCAGGACCCGCTCGACGACACCAGCAGCGCTGTCGTCGGTGGTCTCTGCGTCTCGGTTCGTGGTGTCCGTCATCTTCTCCACAGGGTACCGCTCGGGGCCTCGGGACACACGGGGTTGCCGGTACGGTTCATCCATGGCGAACGACCACTACTTCTCCGCGAACCCGTCGTCGGACACCCGCGAACGCCAGATCCACGTCACCCTCGCCGGTCGCCCGCTCACGCTGACCACCGCCGCGGGGGTCTTCAGCCCGGACGGGCTCGACCGTGGCACGCGGGTGCTGCTCGGCTCGGTGCCGCCGCCCGCGCACGAGGGTGCACTGCTCGACGTCGGTTGCGGCTGGGGTCCGATCGCCATCACCATGGCCCTCGACTCCCCCGCCGCCCAGGTGTGGGGCGTCGACGTGAACGAGCGGGTGCTCGGTCTCGCCCGTGCGAACGCTGCTGCTGCGGGGGCCGACAACGTCACCGTCGCACTGCCGGACGAGGTACCGGCCGACCTGCGGTTCCGGACGATCTGGTCGAACCCGCCGATCCGGGTGGGTAAGGACGAGCTGCACCAGATCCTGCTGACGTGGCTCCCCCGGCTCGAGGTCGGTGGGGACGCGTGGTTGGTCGTGTCGAAGGACCTCGGGGGCGATTCGCTGCAGCGGTGGTTGCGGGAGTCGCTCGACGCGGGGTTCCACGTGTCGCGGGCGTCGACGGACAAGGGGTTCCGGGTGCTGCGGGTGCACCGCGCGGCCGAGTAGGCGCCGCGTGCGCACGGCTGGCGCCGTCGCGCGAGGCGCGCGGGGCGCGGGGCGCGGGGCGCGGGGCGAGTG